>JABJES010000179.1 GCA_018663165.1 Rhodospirillaceae bacterium | reverse complement strand
CTTTATCGGAAACATTTGGTATAGCCCGGTTGCGTGAGAAGAGCCAGACCACCCCGCCCATTAACCCGACAATGGTTGAACACAATCCGAAGACGACGGACAGAACCAGCGCCTGTTCCTGAGATACGCCGACCAGAGCCAGAGCTGCGATCATCGCGCCTTCGCGCACGCCCCAGCCGGCGATCGAGATCGGCAAGGTCATGGCGAGGATCACCGGGGGGATGAGGACAAGACAGGTCACAAACCCGATCTCAATGTCGAGGTCGCGGGCGAGAACGTAGATGGCTGTAATCGCCAGCAGGTGAACCAGAACCGACTGGCCGCCGATGGGCAACAGATTGCGCGGGGTCAGCACAATGGTACGGCTGTCGGCGGCAAGAGTGGCAAGGCCGCGCACCGCCCGCCAGTGGGAAAGTGCGGAGGGCAATTTGTCGGCGGCGAGCAAGGCACCCAGCCCGATCAGTGCGGCAATTAGCAATAGGGGGAAACCCCAGCGGGCGGGGTTATTGGCCATGATCTCCATGAGCAGGGGAAGGCCAAGCGCCATCAGAATGAGCAGACCGAACAGTCCGGCAATCCGGTCGAGCAGGATGCCGTTCACGGCCTTGCCAAAATGAATGCCGAAGCGGGTCAAAAGCCACAGGCGAACGGCGTCACCGCCAACGCTTGAGATCAGGGTGGCGTTAAAGAAATTAGCGATCACGATGACCCGCAGGATCGGCCGATAGGGCAGGTTGATGGCGATGGCGCGAAGAAGATGGGTCCAGCGTACAGAGACGACGAGAATCTGCACCATGATCAGGGCAATTGCACTTCCTGTCGCCAGGGGATCGAGATTCTGGAATTGGGCCGCCGTCGCGCCGAGATCGGTCTTGTTGAGAAAATACCAGATCAGGGCTCCTGAAAACAGGAATTTGGCGCCGAGAAGAATGCCGTTCTTCAAGCTCATCTATCTGTTATTCCGATCAATGATCTGACCCGCCCGGCTTAGGCGGCGTCGGTCCGAGACTGGGGAGACGCTTCGTCTTCATCCGGCGCAGAGAGAGGGACGCCGATTTGCGCCAGCAGGGCCCGGTCTTCATCGCAGTCGGCATTGGCGGTGGTGAGCAGTGTCTCGCCGTAGAAGATCGAATTGGCACCGGCGAGAAAACACAAAATCTGGGCTTCCTTTGTCAGCGCCCGGCGTCCAGCCGACAGACGTACTCTTGAGGCGGGCATGAGAATACGCGCCGTGGCGCACATCCGCACCAGTTCAAGGGGGTCGGTCTTTGGCCGGTCTTCCAGCGGTGTGCCTTCGACGGCGACCAGGGCGTTGATCGGTACGCTTTCGGGGTGGGGGTCGAGATTGGCCAGAACCTCCAGCATGCGGGCGCGATCAAAGTCACTTTCGCCCATGCCGATGATGCCGCCGACGCACAGGCCGATACCGGCCGCGCGGACATGGCCGAGGGTTTCAAGGCGGCTCTCGTAATCGCGGGTTGTGATGATCTGGCCATAGAATTCCGGTGAGGTGTCGAGATTGTGGTTATAGGAATTAAGCCCGGCCTCGGCCAGGCGGCGGGCCTGATCGGCATTGATCATGCCCAGGGTCACGCAGGCTTCTAGCCCCAAATCGCGCACACCGCTCACCATGTCGATTACCCGGTCGAATTCTTCGCCGTCGCGGACTTCGCGCCAGGCAGCTCCCATGCAGAATCTTGAAGCGCCCAAATCCTTGGCACGCTGTGCGGCTTCTAAAACCTTTTCGGTTTCGAGCATTCCTTCACGGTCGATTTCGGCCTGGTTATGGGCCGATTGGGGACAGTAACTGCAATCTTCCGGACAGCCGCCGGTTTTGATCGACATAAGACTAGCCAATTGCACCGAGCCTTCAGGGTGATAGGTCTTGTGGATCTTCCGCGCCCGATCAATCAGGTCGAACAGCGGCAGGGTGAGAATGGTTTCGACCTCATCGGTCGTCCAGTTATGGCGGGGGGTGTCGGGCATGGACAGGCGTTTCCGGAAGGATAAGGTTAAGCAGGGTCAGGGATAGACCGAACCCTGAGGAACGGTAAACCCAAGGGACGGTTCAGGGGGCGCAGAATAGGGATTTGACGGCCCGGCGGCAATCCAACAATGCAGAATCAAGGCTGTTTTTTCTGGGGAACCATATCTGTTGAACTTATATATAGATTTAAAATCCATAATAGTAGATATTAAATAAATAAATCTCTGTGTGAAGGTTCCTGAAAGGAAAGACCGATGGGGATTTCATGGCATCAAAGGGCTCTCGACATTCTTGTCCGCCGGGGCTGGTCGCGGGCTGAACTGGCGCGTCGCACAGGATTACCAAAAGACCGCATATATAAATATCTCAGTGGCGCGATTGAACAGCCCCGGGGCAATGCCATGAAGGCGATTGCCACAGCCCTTGGGGTTAGCGAGGTTTGGCTGGCCTTTGGAGAGATCGTCGGCGAGGGCGGGGAAAGCCCTCCGCTTCCGATTGATCCCATCCTGCTCACCGTCGATGAAATGTACCAGGCCGATGCCCTGGCTGTTAAGGCCGGGATATCAGGGCTTGATCTCATGGAGGCGGCAGGCGCCGGCATTATGCAAGCGATCATTGCCCGCTGGCCGTCCTCGCCGGTGTTGGTTCTGTGCGGGCCGGGCAATAATGGGGGTGACGGATTTGTTGTCGCTCGCCTGTTGCGTGAGGCTGGATGGGATATTCGTCTTGCTCTTCTCGGTAATGTTGAAAAGCTCACCGGCGATGCGGCCGTCAATGCGGCGCGCTGGGAGGGGCCGGTGCTGGAATTCAAACCCGGCCTGGTGGGGAAGGGAGAAAATGCCTGCGGACTTGTGGTTGATGCGGTGTTCGGTGCCGGTCTCTCCCGTCCCATCACCGGTATGGTGAAAACAGTTTTGGAAGAAGTTGCGGCCAGCGGCTTGCCTGTAATTGCCGTCGATGTGCCCAGTGGCATCGACGGAGATACCGGGGCCTGTCTCGGCTTTGCCTTAGGGGCAGAGCTGACGGTCACCTTCTTTCGTCGCAAGCCCGGCCATCTATTGCTCCCCGGACGCCAACATTGCGGCCAGGTGGTGGTGGTTGATATCGGCACCCCCGAGGCGGTCCTTGACCAGATCCGCCCCCAGGCGCATCAAAATTGCCCTTCCCTGTGGGGCGGTCTTTTCCCCCGGCGTTCCGTAATGGATCATAAATACGTCCGTGGCCATGTGGTGGTTCTCGGCGGTGACGAGATGACAGGCGCGGCGCGTCTGGCCGCCCGTGGGGCGCTGCGGGCCGGGGCCGGGCTGGTTACCATCGTCTGTCCTGAGAGTGCCGTGCCGATCTATGCGCTCGGCGAGCCCGGCGTGCTCAATGCGAGGCTGGGTGAAGGCGAGGGCCAAGGGGAAGGCCAGAGGGAGGGATTAACCCGCCTGCTTGCCGATGAACGCAAGAATCTCTACGTGCTCGGTCCCGGCAACGGGGTCACGGCTGTGACAAAGGCGCGGGTTATGGAAGTTCTTGAGACGGGACGGCCCTGTGTGCTTGATGCCGACGCCTTAACTGTCTTTGCCGATGATGTGGATGGTCTTGCCGAAGCGATATCTGGACCCTGCGTTATTACCCCTCATGAAGGTGAATTCGCCCGGCTTTTCGGCCCCATCGGTGAAGGCCCCAAGGGTGAGCGTGCGGGAAAGCTCGGTCGGGTTCGAGCTGCCGCCGCTCGTCTGGGCTGTGTGGTGCTGCTCAAAGGCGCCGATACGGTCATCGCCGACGCTGATGGTCGCGGGGTGATTAATACCAATGCGCCACCGATTCTTGCCACTGCCGGTGCTGGCGACGTGTTGGCTGGTTTCATCGGCGGGCTGATGGCGCAGTCGATGTCCCCCTTCGCTGCCGCTTGCGCCGGTGTCTGGCTGCACGGGGAATGTGCCAATGAATTCGGGCCGGGGTTAATTGCCGAGGATCTGCCCGAGCAGTTGCCCGCCGTTTTGCGACGGCTGTTTTCCTCAACCTCCGATCAGCGGTTGGCGGTTTCAGTCGCCCCATGATTTCAATGGCTCTAGAATAAGTGCCAATATTCATAGGGGCTTACACGACTTTTTTTCTTGATTACCTGAATGTATGGGCATAGGATTCTGAGTATTGGTCGGCTGCGCATTCCGGCAAGCTTTATCTTTTAGATAAGCATTATCCGTCAACTGATTGAATGTATTGTAAAATGTTTAAATCAAATCGTGAGAATGTTGAGATTTTTCCGGGCTCCCTTTATCGCCATACCGGTAAGGGTCAAGTCGTCGAAACGGCAAAAGTTATTGCCGTCGGGCCTGATAAACAGGGTATCCCCCATGTCCGCTTTGAGGTCAGCATTACCCGGCCATCCTCGCGCTTCTTTAACGATTCGCGCCTTCTCGCTTTGAATTCCTTTTCGCGGCGTTATCCCGAACGGGTCTCGGCCTAGTTTTTTTCGGCCCCGCGTGACTTCATTTATTTCTGTCTGTCTGCTTGTTCCCGCGAACGCGCTCATGTTATAGAGGCTCGCGGTGGGGGCGCTGTTATGTCGGTACCCGCCTAGACGACCGCGGGCGTGGCGGAATTGGTAGACGCGCCAGGTTTAGGTCCTGGTGGCCGCAAGGCCGTGGGGGTTCAAGTCCCTTCGCCCGCACCAGGAGAACGGATAAGTCCCCGAGGGGGATTTCTCCCTTGTTCCGTTCATCAGGGAAGGCTATTACCCCTTCAGTCCGCGCGTCCCAAGCGCATTTTCATCAGTTGAACCAGAGATCAAAAATCCATGCAGGTTAGCGAAACCAAATCAGAGGGTCTTGTCCGCGAATTCAAGGTCATCGTTCCCGCCGGCGATATTGAGTTAGAGCTCACCAACCGCCTTACAGAAATTGGCAAGACGGCAAAAATTCCGGGGTTTCGTCCCGGCAAAGTGCCCATGACCTTGCTCAAGCAGCGCTATGGCTCGTCGGTGATGGGCGAAATCCTGGAATCGACCGTTAATGTCTCTTCCCAGAAGGCCATACAGGAAAAGAACCTGCGGCCGGCGATCCAGCCGAAGATCGAGATCACCTCTTATGAGGACGGCAAGGATCTGGAATATTCCATGTCCCTTGAATTGATGCCGGAGATCCCCGAGATCGATCTGGCTTCTCTTGAAATTGAGCGGGTCTTTACTGAAGTTGAAGAGCCTCAAATCGCTCAGGCGTTGAAGGATCTGGCTGAAAGCCACAAGCGTTTCAAGGCCCTCGACAAACCCCGCAAGCTTCAGCAAGGCGATCTCGTCCGATTTGATTTTGTCGGCAAAATAGATGGCGTGGCTTTCGACGGCGGCACTGGCTCGGATGAAGAAATCGAGATCGGCTCGGGTCGTTTCATTCCTGGCTATGAAGAACAGATGATCGGCCTTTCGGTCGGTGACGAACATCTGGTCAAGGTGCCTTTCCCCGATGATTATCGGGAGAAGAGCGTCGCCGGCAAGCTCGCTGAATTCGATGTGACGATCAAGGAAATCAAGGGCCCCGCCGAGGTTGCTGTCGATGATGAGCTGGCCAAGGATATGGGCCTGGAAAACCTCGACACCCTGAAAAAGGCCCTGTCCCATAAAATGGAATCCGACTTACAGCAGGTTGCCCGCGTTCGCCTGCGTCGCGAGGTGGCGGATGTTCTTGAAGATAAATGTGATTTCACGCCGCCCCAGAGCATGGTCGATCAAGAGTTCGAGGGGATGTGGGAGCGCTATCAGCATCAAAAGCAGGATCACGTTCATGACGAAAACTGTGATCATGGCGGCGATGATGAAAACGAGGATGAAAAGCGTAATGAGTTCAAGGAAACGGCCAATCGCCGGATCATGCTGGCCATTCTTCTCGCCGAAATAGGGCGTTTGAACAACGTGCTTCTCGACGAGTCCGAGGTGGCTAAATCCGTGCAGCGCGAGGCGGCTGCCTATCCCGGTCAGGAAAATCAGGTCATTGCCTATTACGAGAAGAACCAGGAATTGATGAATGGTCTTCGCGCCCAGGTCTATGAGGAACAGGTTCTCACTTACATTCTTGAGATGGCCAAAGTCACCGATAAAAAAATTACGCTTGAAGAACTGACGAAATCTCCCGACGCGGCGGCTAAACCGGCCAAAAAGGGTGCCAAGAAAAAGCCCGATGCTCAGTCGAAAGCAAAACCCAAAGCCGAAAAAAAGGCCGTCAAGCCTAAGGCGGAGCCTAAGGCCACCAAAGCCAAGGCAGACAAAGCCAAGAAGTAGGAATAGAAGCCTTTTCCCTTTGTGCAGGATCGTGTGTAATCACCCTGGTTTTTACACGCTGCTTTATAAAAGGGCGACCGGGGGGCCGAATGGCTTCCGTTTGCAAAACGACAGATCTGAGGAAAACAGGCCATGCGTAATCCAGCCGAAGTGTATATGAGCAATCTCGTGCCGATGGTGGTTGAGCAGACCACCCGTGGCGAGCGTGCCTACGATATCTATTCCCGCCTTTTGAAGGAGCGGATTATTTTTCTGACCGGTGGTGTCGGCGATGAGGTTGCGTCTCTTATCTGCGCCCAGTTGCTCTATCTCGAATCAGAAAACCCGACAAAAGATATCTCCTTTTACATTAATTCGCCCGGTGGGGTGGTGACCTCGGGGCTCGCCATTTACGACACCATGCAATACATCACCCCGCAGGTCAGCACCGTCTGTGTCGGCCAGGCCGCTTCTATGGGATCGCTCCTGCTCGCCGCCGGGGCTAAGGGCAAGCGTTATTGTTTGCCCCATTCCAGGATCATGATTCATCAGCCTTCAGGCGGGATTCAGGGTCAGGCCGCCGATATCGAGATTCATGCCAATGAAATCCTGTCACTGCGTGCGCGGCTCAACCAAATTTACGCCAATCATACGGGTAAGGGCATTAAGGACATTGAGAAGGCGATGGACCGGGACAAGTTTCTCTCGGCTGAAGATGCGCTGGAATTTGGTCTCATCGATGAGGTGGTCACCAAGCGCCCGCCGAGCGAGAGTGATAAAACCAAGGCTGGTGATGGCGACACAGAGGGCGATAAATAGCTTCTAAAAGTCTGAAAGATTGCGAATTTGTAAAAAATTAACTATTTTTCGTGTCCTATGGTGAAAACGAGAGTAGACGTCCAGTCAAAGCCACTTAAATACAGGGAATAGCTGTTAGAGAATATTTCGGCATCAGTTTCATTCGGGAGGTTCCTCATTAAAGGAATACTTTTCCGGTAGTAAATGTGATCCCGTCCCAATTTTATTTCTTCCGTTTTTGTCATTGTGCGAGGAGGGGAGGTCTGGGTAACATGTTTACATCTACGGAGATTGCTGAGATTTCAGGCAGCGGAAAATCGGAGAGGACATGAACAAGTCCAGCAGCGGCGATCCAAAGAACACGCTTTATTGTTCTTTTTGCGGAAAAAGCCAGCATGAGGTTCGGAAGCTCATCGCCGGCCCAACTGTTTTCATCTGTGATGAATGCGTTGAGCTGTGCATGGATATTATCCGTGAAGAGCACAAGAGCACTCTGGTTAAATCCGATAACGGGGTGCCGACGCCGCGCGAAGTCTGTAAGGTTCTCGATGACTATGTGATCGGGCAGGATCATGCCAAACGGGTTCTTTCCG
>JABJES010000257.1 GCA_018663165.1 Rhodospirillaceae bacterium | reverse complement strand
TAACGAGATTTATATTTTTAACGCCCTGACCTTTAAGTTCATACAGGTCAACCAGGGGGCTATGACCAATCTCGGCTATGACGATGATGAAATCCATCAACTGACCGCCTATGGCATCAAGCCGGAATTTACTCGTGAGAGCTTTGCCGAGGCCGTTGCCCCCCTGATCCGCAGGGAAATACGGCTTTTAACCTTCGAGGCCAATCACCAGCGCAAGAACGGCACGACTTATCCCGTTGAGGTCCGCCTCCAGCTTTTCGATAGCGAAACGCCGCCAGTCTTTGTCGCCATTATTACCGACATTACTGAGCGCCGACAGAACGAAGAGAGCCTTCGTCGCAGCCAGCAAAACCTGGCCAATGCCCAGCGCATTGCCCGAATCGGTAGCTGGGAATGGGATATCCGCACCGGTGATTTGTTCTGGACCGATGAAATTTTCCAGATGTTCGGCTATGAGCCGAACGCGTTTAAGGCCACTTATGAAGCCTTTTTAGAGGCTATTCACCCCGCCGACCGGGATGCGGTTACATCTGGGGTCAACGCCGCCCTTGAGAACAAGACACCTTATAATATCAACCATCGCATCGTTCAGCCCGATGGCACGGAGCTGATCGTTCATGAAGAAGGCGAGGTGGAATACGATTCTGCCGGCGATGCCGTTTTTATGACCGGGACGGTTCAGGACATAACCGAGTTTATGAAGGTTCAGGCTGATTTGAAAGAACGTAGCGAGCGGGTGCGCATCGTTATGGAAAATGTCGCCGACGGTATTGTTACCATTGATGAGAAAGGATTTGTCGAGTCCTTCAACCGGGCTGCAGAAGAGATGTTCGGTTATAAGCCGCAAGAGGTCATCGGCAAGAAGGTTAATATGCTGATGCCGGAGAAAGACGGTCTGCGACACGATTCATATCTGAAAAAATATTTTGAAACCGGCGAGGCTGAAATTATCGGAAAATCTGCTCGTGAGGTCGAGGCCCTGCGAAAGGACGGCTCTGTTTTTCCAATGGAGCTGGTGGTCAGTGAGGCGGTGCTGGGCGATAAACATCTTTTTATTGGTGTCATCCGCGATGTTACAGAGCGCAAGGAAATCGAATCCAAATTGGTCCATATGGCCAGCTATGATTCCCTGACCAGTCTTCCCAATCGCTCCTTGTTGACCGATCGCATCGATCAGGCTCTGGCGGCGGCCCGCCGCCATGATGAAAGCCTGGCTGTTCTGTTCTTCGATCTCGACCGATTTAAAGACATTAACGACACCTTCGGCCATGAAGTTGGGGACAAGTTTCTCGTCGCTATCGCCGAAAGGCTTCAACATGCAACTCGTGAAACCGATACGGTTGCGCGGTTGGGTGGGGACGAATTCGTTATTCTTCTTAGCGGGGTCGAGGGCGAGGCGCATGTGGGTAGGGTTATCGATAAAATCATTGATGATCTGACCCAACCGATCACTATCGACGGCAATGAATTCTTTCCTTCGTCGAGTATTGGCATCAGCCTTTTTCCCCGTGACGGTGACGATAGCCAGACTCTTCTCAAGCATGCGGATGCCGCCATGTACAACGCCAAGGAATCTGGCCGCAACCAGTACAGGTATTTCATGCCGGAACTGAACAGGCTGGCCGCTGAAAGACTGAAGCTGGAAGAAAACTTACGCGGCGCACTTAAAAATGAGGATTTCCTCCTTCACTATCAGCCAAAGATTGATGCGGTTACTCGCCAGGTGGTGGCGATGGAGGCGTTGGTGCGGTGGAATAATCCAGGGGAGGGACTGGTCCCTCCGGGTAAGTTTATTCCTTTGGCTGAAGATACTGGCCTGATCGTGCCTTTGGGAGAATGGGTGTTGCGCCAGGCTTGCCGGCAAACCAAGGAACTCATTGATGAAGGATATTCCCATTTGCGGGTTGCCGTGAACGTATCTGGACGTCAGCTTCAGGAAGAAAAATTTCTCAATACTGTTTCTGATGCTCTTGCCAAAACCGGTTTGCCAGCAAGCGGACTGGAGATCGAACTTACCGAAACCCTGCTCATGAGCGATATCGATAAAAGTATAGCCCTCCTTGATGCCCTAAAGGATATCGGCGTTACCATTGCGGTTGATGATTTCGGCACCGGTTATTCTTCGCTCAGTTATCTCAAGCGTCTGCCCATCGATGTGTTGAAAATCGATCAGGCTTTCGTCAACGACATCTATACCGATCCTGAAGACAGGGCGATTGTCCGTACCATCATTTCCCTTGCCCGCTCACTCAACATGAAAGTGGTCGCCGAGGGCGTCGAAACGGAAGAGCAATACAGTTATCTGCAGGTTAAGAAATGCGATCTTATCCAGGGCTATCTGTTCAGCCGCCCTCTGCCGTTTGATGAGTTCCGCGCTTATCTCAATGATCAGGGGGATTGCGCCAGGATTGTTGGTAAGGAAGACGAGGAAACATCACCGCCGGTTCATATTAAGGCGATTTCTTAGGTGGGCTTGTTTCATCGGGTATTCTGCCTGGAACCAGACAAGTTTCATTCGCCGTTTGCGGCGTCCTCGATAAAAATACCGAAGGCCCTGGGGCCGTCACCAACCGGGATGGTGGCAAGGGTCTTTAGACTATCCACATCGATCACTGTCACCTCGTTACTGAACCAACTGGCTACATAGACCCGTCGTCCATCCGGGTGGACCATGATTCCCTCCGGGTATTCGCCTGCTGTCAGGGTGGCGATGTTGGCGAAATTATTGCCGTCAATTACCGAAACGGAATCGTCATGCTGGTTGGTGACGAAAATGCGTTCCCCGTCCTTGGTTATCGCAATGCCATAGGGCCAGGCCCGAACCTTGAAGGTGGTGATCACCTTGAGGCTGGCACCGTCGATTACCGAAACGTCATGACTGCGGACATTGGCGATATAGATCCGGTTCTTCGCCGGATCAAAAGTAACGCCGAAGGGTGCGGTGCCGACATCGACAGTTGCGATCACTGCGTTTGTCTCGGTATTGATAACGGAAACATTGTTACTGTCCCGATTGGCGACGAACAGGCGACTGCCATCCGGGGTGACGGCAATTCCGGAAGGGGACAGGTCGACGGCAATTTTTTTTACAATTGCCAGTTTGTCGGTGTCGATTACCAAAATCTCATGGGTGTACCAATCGGCCACATACAGCCATCGGCCTGAGGGATGAAGGGCAATACCAAGCGGTCCCTGTCCGGCGGGGATGGTGGCGATGACTTTTGCATGTTGTCCGTCAATAACGCTGACATCCCGGCTTTCCGGGTTGGTCACGTAAATCCGGCTGCCATCGTGGTTGACAGCGACACCGGCGGGCTTATCGCCGACCGCAATGGTGGTGATAACTTTATCTGTGAGGGTGTCGATAACCGAAACGCTGTTGTCGCCCTGATTAGTGATATAGGCGCGCGGCGCAGCCCAGGCCGGGGGTGCAATGACAAGGAAGAGGGCGGTGAGAAAGATGGAAAGGCGATGCCATCCGCAGGTAAAAAAGACCGGACCCTTTGGCCCGGCCCTTAACAATTTTTTACTTGGTTTCAACGGAAGCCTTGAGATTTTTAAGACCACTTTTGTAGACACCGGTAATAGCTGTCCGGGCGTCGGCATCGCTCATACCTTCGGGTGGATTGTTGCCCGTAAAGCCACGGTAATAGGCACCTTTCCAGGTCACTTTTGAGCCACCATTGCCGTCGTCCTCGACGATCAGCCAGGCTGAATAGTTATTGACCGGCAGAACCTTGGGATCGACTTCGGTGATACGATAGAAAAAGCGCATGCCTTCCTCATCGTATTTTTCGAGATTTTCCTTGATCATACCACCGCTCTGAAGGGTCAGGACCCGGTTGGCACCAACTTCATTACAGCCCTCGCAGGTACTTTCCTTGATTGCCGGATGCCAGTTGGGCATGCCGTTGAAATCCTTGATTACGCCCCAGACTTCGGCAGGCGGTGCCGAGATTTCGATCGTTTCGACGGTCTTAAGCCGAGTTGGGCCATGGGCAAAGGAAAGGCTGGGAAGAGCAAAGGCAAGTCCCAAGGCCAGGAAAAGGATCTTTTTCATATTAAGTGCACTCCGTAAAAAACCGTTTTGTAATGATGAACCAGCGCAGAGTCATAGCCGGTTCGCAGTTCTATTTCAACGCCTCTAGGGGCCGGGATCAGGGGCGGATTGTATACCACAGGTGGCCCAGCCATTCATGCAGGGCATGGCGGCTGATCGCCAGCCCGCCGCCCGTCGGCAGGAAATCTTTTGCCCGCAGGTTGGGGTGGGACC
>JABJES010000251.1 GCA_018663165.1 Rhodospirillaceae bacterium | reverse complement strand
GTCGACAGCTCGGTCGGCGGCAAGACCGGCATCAACACAACCCACGGCAAGAACCTTGTTGGCAGCTTTTACCAGCCGCGCCTGGTGCTGGCCGATATCGCCACCCTTGAGACCCTGCCCCGGCGTGAGTTGCTTGCCGGTTATGGGGAAACAGTCAAATACGGTTTAATCAACGACCCCGCCTTCTTCGGCTGGCTGGAAGAAAACGGCGCCGCACTTTGCGCCGGTGACGGGTCTCTGCGCATTAAGGCTGTCGAGACGAGTTGCCGCGCCAAAGCCACCATCGTCGCCGAAGATGAACGGGAATCAGGACAACGCGCCCTGCTTAATCTTGGCCATACCTTTGGCCATGCTCTGGAAGCTGAAACCGGCTACTGTGATCGCCTCCTTCACGGTGAGTCGGTGGCCATCGGCATGGTTCTGGCTTTCGATCTGTCGGTCAGGCTGGGGCTCTGTCCAGCCGAAGACGCTGAGCGTCTGCGCAATCATTTCAAACAGATGGGCCTGCCGACAAGCCCCGCCGACATTGCCGGAGAAAAGCTTGCACCCGAGGCGCTACTCGCCCATATGGCCCAGGACAAGAAGGTCCGCGACGGCGCAATTACCTTCGTCATGGCGCGAGGCATCGGCCAGGCCTTTCTGACCGAAGACATCAGAAACGATGATCTGCTGGCGCTTTTGCGGGATCATTTGACCGCCTGAGAAGGCGTGTTGAAAGGGAGGCTGATCGCTTGAACTTTTCTTCTGAAGAAATCTGGGCAGCCATTGGTGCCATCTTTCTGCTGCTTTTCTTTTCCGCCTTTTTTTCAGGCGCCGAAACGGCCCTGACGGCGGTTTCCCGTGCCCGAATTCACCAACTCGCCAAGGAGGGCAATCGGCGGGCAAAGCTGATTAAAAAGCTTCATGAGCATAAGGAGCGCCTGATCGGGACCGTCCTCCTGGCCAACAATCTGGTCAATATTCTGGCCTCGGCCCTGGCGACCAGCCTTTTGATCGGTTATTTCGGCGAAAGCGGCGTCGCCTATGCGACCATCGTCATGACCATCCTGGTACTGGTTTTCGCCGAGGTGCTGCCCAAGACCTATGCCATCAACTATGCCGAGAAAACGGCGATTTGGGCGGTCCCGATCATCCGTGTTCTGGTGACGGTGCTCTATCCCCTCACCCATGCAGTGCAGTTGGTGGTCAAGGGCGTTCTGCATCTCTTCGGGGTTAAAATCATTGGGGACATCGGAACCATAAGTGAAGAGGAACTGCGCGGCGCCATAGACCTCCATGTAAAAGCCGAACCCGAACACCACCACGAACGCGCCATGCTGCGCAGCATTCTCGACCTCGATCAGGTCGAAGTGGGGGAGATTATGGTTCACCGCAAGGACGTTTTCATGATCGACAGCGACCTTGCCGCCAAGACCATCGTCGAACAGGTCCTTTCCAGCCCCTATACCCGCATCCCCTTGTGGCGCGGCGAGGCCGATAACATAATCGGCGTTATTCATGCCAAAACCCTGCTTTCGGCCGTAAACCGGCCCGAAGGCATCAGTGACCGGCTCGATACGGCCTCCCTCGCCGCCAAACCCTGGTTTGTTCCCGAAACGACAACCTTGTTCCAACAACTTCAGGCCTTTCGTGCGCGGCGCGAGCATTTTGCCCTGGTCGTTGATGAATACGGTGCCTTAATGGGGGTCGTCACACTGGAAGACATTCTTGAAGAGATTGTCGGCGACATATCCGATGAATTCGATCTGGCAGTACCCGGTGCCGCAGTACCCGGTGTAAAACCTCAAGGCGAGAACAGCTATATCATCGACGGCGACGTCACTCTGCGCGACCTCAACCGCCGCTTTGACTGGCAACTCCCCGACGAAGAGGCCGCCACCCTTGCCGGGCTTGTCTTGCAAGAAGCCCAACGGATACCCGACATCGGCCAGGTCTTTAACTTTCATGGATTCCGCTTTGAAATTTTGCGCCGTCACCGCAACCAGATCACCTCGCTTTTTGTCACTCCGCCTCTGGAAATCGAGGATTAAGACAAGGGCGGAGCATCTGAGGGCGGAAACCTCCCCTTTTTTGCCCTCTTGACCGGCAAGCGCCTTCCCTGCCAGAATTGTCGGTTCTGAGAGGGAGAATAATTTAACAGGGAGGGGGCGCGCAAAATGACACGAAGAATCGTTCCCGATATCATCAAGGATCAGAAATTTCTGGGAATTTCCTCGTCTGTTTCGGCGCGCGAAGCCGCCAAACTGATGTCAAAACACAAATTCGGTGCTCTCATGGTGGTCAAGGATGACCAACTTGAGGGAATCATTTCCGAACGTGATATCTCAAATAAGATTGTTGCTCAGGGCTGTGACCCGGACAAAACCAAAGTTTCCCAGATCATGACCAAGAACCCTGAAACGATAAGCCCTGACGACACCGCCATAAAGGCGCTTGAGCACATGCACGAGCGAGGCTTTCGTCACCTGCCAGTCCTTAACGGCGAGACGATCATCGGCATTGTTTCAATCCGCGACCTCTATGCCGCCGCCAAGGACCAGCTAGAAGATGATCTGAAAGACCGCGACAAGTTCATTTTTGGGACCGGTTACGGCTGCTGAGCTTCGCCGATATTTAAGTTTAGGCTCAAAGTGCCCCCTGCCAAAAAGGCCGGTGCCTTGCCTGGCATCACACCCGCCCTAGAACAAGGCCTTCGTCATGCCTCTTTCCGCGCCTTCCCTCCGCCAACCCCTGCACAGGCGTAATATCGAATGCTGCGGATTTAAACGCGAAGATGGCCTTTATGATATCGAGGCCCGGCTGACCGATACGAAAGCCTATGATTTTCCAAATGAATTTCGCGGCGAGATCAAAAACGGCGAACCGGTTCACGACATGTGGATCAGGCTCACCGTCAACGCGGATATTGAAATCATCACAGTGGAAGCCGTCATGGACGCCTTTCCCTATCGCATATGTCCCGACATCGAACCCACCTTCAAAGCCCTTGAAGGCCTGACTATCGGGCCGGGCTGGTCGCGAAAGGTAAAGCAACGGATCGGCGGAATGAAGGGCTGTACCCATATGGTTGAATTGCTCGGCCCCTTGGCCACCGCCGCTTTCCAGACCATTGTTCCCTTGCGCCAGCGCCTTGAAAAAACGGCCACCAGCTCACAGGGGACAGAATCAGGCGATGAACCGCCACCGCCCCAGATCGATAGCTGTCATGCCTATGCCCGCGACAGCGAGGTGGTGAAAAAACACTGGCCGCAGTTTTATAAAGACGGAAAATAAACAGATATTGCGACAGATATTGCAGCAGCAAAAAAACGTTAGAGAACTTTTTCCGCCAACCGGCTGCCGATCTGTCTGCCGACGTTCGAGCCGCCGCCAGTAGAGAGAGAATTGACCCCGTGCCCGGCCCTGATATGGCCGACATCGGTTGAAGCGGCGCGGAAATAACTAAGAGCAAAGACCCGCATCGCCGCTGTCAGACTTGATTCATTGCGCCGACTGTCAACCAGCGTTGCAAGATCGTGAATGCTTTTACCCTCTCGCTCGGCGATTTCCTCTAAGGCGTTCCACATGGAGCGCTCCAGACGCATGGAGGTGCGGTGGTTGGCAACCTTGATATTCCTGTTGATCAGGGTGCTCTGGGCCAGCTTCATGGTTTCATTTCTATT
>JABJES010000121.1 GCA_018663165.1 Rhodospirillaceae bacterium | reverse complement strand
CTTTTCAAATCCGCAACAAAACGTTCGATATCTGCTGTGCTCATATCGGCCTCCCCAAGTTAAATTCTGCGCGAGCCGTCAGTCTGTCACAAAATAATTGGCAAAAACAAGACAAAGAAAAAGGCCCCGTTTGAGCAGGGCCTTTTATATTTTCCATAAGTCGATTGGATTAAGTCAGAACAACCGCAACCTCTGCCGCAACGGCAACGGTTGTCGCGGCTGCGACCGCTTCGGCGGCGACTGTCACGGCGGCGGCGGCCACCTCAACCTCGGCTGCGGCCTGAACCGTCGTAGCGACCTGCGCCGCCTCAACGACAGCGGTCGTGACACTGTGATGATGGTGTCCCTTGCCGCCAGCCACGGCGTCGAGCTGTGCATCGGAAAGTTCGGCATTGGCTTTATCAGTGATATAGGCTTTGGCCTCATCCACCGTAATGCCATAGCCCTTTGAATCGGCGAATGTCACCATCGCGGCCAGACCACCAGAAACCCCTTTCGCCTCGTCAAGAAGCGATGCATTGCTTTTCAAATCTGCAACAAAACGTTCAATATCTGCTGTGCTCATATTGGCCTCCCCAGGTTAAATTCTATTCCGCAGGCAGTCTGTCACAAAATAATTGACAAAAACAAGGCAAAGAAAAAGGCCCCGCTTGAGCGGGACCTTCTTTATATTTTCCATAATTCGACAGGATCAGGTGAGAACGATTGCCGCCACCGCCACAGCCTGAGAAGCAACAGCAGCAGTTGTCTCAACCTCAGCAGCCTCTGTAGTTGTCGTCGCAACCATCTGAACTTCGACCACTTGGGTCGCGACATTGTGATGGCCTTTGCCACCAGCAACAGCGTCAAGCTCGATATCGCTCAGGTTGGAACTGGTCATAGTGTTGACATACGCCTTGGCCTCATCAACCGTGATGTCATAGCCCTTTGACTTGGCAAAATCCGCCATCGCGGCCAAACCGCCAGGAATGGCCTTCGCCTCATCAAGAAGCGACACATTTTCTTTCAGGTCGGCAACGAAACGTTCAATATCTGCAGCACTCATTTTAAGTCTCCCCGATTGCGTTTGTTAGACGATAAGTTTGTTACAAAATAACTGGCCAAACTGAGATAAAGGCCCTGCCGAAGCGAGAGCTTTTTATTTTCCATCAAGTCGATTGAATTAAGTTAAAACGATAACGCCTTCGGCGACGACAGCAACTGTAGTGGCGGTGTTGACGGCTTCGGCAGTAGTCGTCACAACCTCGGCTGTCGTCTCGGCAGTGGTAATGGTCTGCGTCGTCTGAACAGTGCTGGGGCCTACGACATGATGGCCCTTGCCGCCGGCTACCGAATCAAGCTGATCGTCAGAAAGTTCCTGATTGGCTTTATCCGCAATATAGGATTTAGCCTCATCAACCGTAATGTCATAGCCCTTTGACTTGGCTAAATCCACCATCGCGCCCAGTCCACCGGGAGCCGCCTTGGCCTCGCCTAGAAGCGCGGCGTTACCCTTCAGATCGGCAACAAAACGTTCTATATCTACAGTGCTCATTTTAATTTTCCCCGATTATCATTTGATAAAAAGACACTCTGTCACAAAATATTTAGCGGAACTACAGCCCACCCGGATCAGGTAGCAACAACCGAGGTTGCGGCTGAACCCATCACTGCCAAAACCAGGGAAGCATTGGTGGTCGTATTTGCAGAGCCGCTGATAAATGTACTCGAAAACTCTACTACTGCATTGGTTACACTGGAGCTTGCAGCCTCACCAGCGCCGCCCTTACCGCCAGCCACGGAATCGATCTGGTCATCGGTGAGTTCCTGATTGGCTTTTTCAGAAATATAGGCCTTGGCCTCGTCAGCCGTGACGTCATAGCCTTTCGACTTGGCAAAATCCGCCATCGCGGCGACACCACCGGAAACCGCCTTGGCCTCGTCGAGAAGCGAAGCGTTTTCCTGTAGATCAGAAACAAAACGTTCAATATCTGCGGCACTCATGTCTAAAAGCCCCCCCCCAAGTCATTAAATTAAGTGAGGGATATTTTCATATATTTCCCCTCAAGAAAACCCCTTTTGTGCTCGAGCCTTGCAGAGGGCGGCCAACTCGCCTAGTTAGAGGCCCCATGTCCAGCCCAATTGCCAAACAACGCCTCAAAGTCGACGGCTTTGACTTCGACCTGCCCCGGAACTGTATCGCCGCACGCCCGGCAAAGCCCCGCGATGCAGCCCGCCTGCTGGTTGTCCATAATGGCCTGAACGATAAGTCCATCGGCGACCTGCCGGACCTGCTCAATTCCGGCGACCTACTGATTTTCAACGACACGAAAGTAATCCCCGCCCAGTTGCAGGGCATGCGAGGTGAGGTGCGGATATCCCTGACTCTCCATAAACGAGAAAGTTCTGATCGTTGGCAGACCTTTGCCCGCCCGGCCAAGCGTCTGAAAGCCGGTGATGTAATCAAGTTCGGCGATGACTTCCAGGCCGAAGTGCTGGGTAAGAATGCAGAGGGAACTGTCACCCTTCAATTTAATCTATCCGGGGCGGCGCTGGATGACAAAATCAGAACAAATGGCGCCATGCCCCTGCCGCCCTATATTCAGTCGATCCGCCCCCCTGACGAGGCCGACCGTACGGATTACCAGACCGTGCTGGCAAAAACGGAGGGGGCCGTCGCCGCACCGACGGCAGGGCTTCATTTCACGCCGGAACTTTTAAACCAGCTCGACGAGCGCGGCATCGGCTTTCAGACCCTGACTCTCCATGTCGGCGCAGGCACCTTTCTGCCTGTGCGCAGCGACTATGTGGATGAGCATAAAATGCATTCCGAATGGGGTGAGCTTTCCTCTGATACTGCCAACGCCATCAACGCCACCCGGAAAACAGGTGGACGGATCGTCGCCGTCGGCACCACGTCCTTACGCATTCTTGAAAGTGCGGCCGACGAAAACGGGACAGTCCATCCTTTCTCCGGCGAAACCGATATTTTCATCACACCGGGGTACAAATTCCGGGCGGTTGACCTGTTAGCGACCAATTTTCACCTGCCGCGCTCGACCCTTTTTATGCTGGTCTGCGCCTTTACCGGCACAGGAGCGATGCAGGATGCTTACGCCCATGCCATTGACGCGGGCTATCGTTTCTATTCCTATGGCGATGCCTGCCTGCTTTATCCGGAGAACACAAATTGAGCGGCCGCCGTTTTCATTTCACCCATAAGACATCCGATGGCAACACCCGCCTCGGTCAGCTGGAAACCGCCCACGGCGCTATCCAGACCCCTGCCTTCATGCCGGTGGGTACAGCCGCTACGGTAAAGGCGATGACACCGGAAGCCGTTGCCCGCACCGGGGCGGAGATTGTTCTGGCCAATACCTATCACCTGATGCTGCGCCCCGGACCCGAGCGCATTGCAGGCCTAGGCGGTCTGCACACGTTCATGAACTGGCCGGGACCGATCCTTACCGATTCAGGCGGCTATCAGGTCTGGTCCCTGGCCAAGCTGAGAAAGATCACAGAAGAAGGCGTCACCTTCCAGTCCCATATCGATGGCAGTGCCCATGAATTAACACCAGAGCGCGCCATCAAGATTCAGGAATTGCTCGATTCCGATATCACCATGGTGCTCGACGAATGCACAGATTATCCGGCGATGGAAAAAGATGCGGAAAAATCCATGCAATTGTCCCTGCGCTGGGCCGAGCGTTGCAAGACCGCCTTTCACGCGCGCCCCGGCTACGGCCTTTTCGGCATCGTCCAGGGAGGCATGTATCCAAAACTGCGCGCCGCTTGCGCCGACGGCCTGGTCGGGATCGGCTTTGACGGGTATGCCATCGGCGGGTTGTCGGTGGGCGAACCGAGAGATGAGATGTTCGCCATGCTGGATGCCACCACCAAGCACCTGCCCGCGGACAAGCCACGCTATTTGATGGGTGTGGGACGACCGGAGGATATTCTGGGCGCGGTGGCGCGAGGTATCGACATGTTCGATTGCGTGCTGCCGACCCGATCAGGGCGCAATGGCAAGGCCTTTACCCGGCGCGGCGAGATCAATATCCGAAATGCCCGCCACGCCGATGACCCGCGGCCCCTCGACGAGAATTGCGCCTGCCCGACCTGCGCGGACTATAGCCGCGCCTATCTCCACCATCTGGTGAAATCAGAGGAAATTCTCGGCTGCACCCTGATGACCGGGCACAATCTGCACTTCTATCAGGATCTGATGAGCGGCATCCGCGAGGCGATTACAGAAAATAACTTCGAGAATTTTTCTACAAATTTTCTGGACCAGATGTCGAAGGGCGATATCGGCCCCCACAGCATCGAGGTCTAAAGACCCGGCTTTAGTTGATGCCGGGGGCCAACGGGGTTAACGTGCCGCCATGACAAAGAAACCGACTAGGTCCGCAACAAAAAAAGCCCCCAAGGCAACGGGCCTGACCCAGCTTGGCCGCAAGGCGGTGATCCCCGCCTCGCCGGACAAAGCGGTGCTGGAAAAGGTAGCGAACCCCCATCCCGGCACAAATTATCTGGTGCGCCTAAGCTGTCCAGAGTTTACCTCGCTGTGCCCGATCACCGGCCAGCCCGATTTTGCCCATCTGGTCATTGACTATGTACCGGGAAAATATCTTGTCGAAAGCAAGTCGTGGAAACTGTTCCTGACGTCGTTTCGAAATCACGGCGCCTTTCATGAGGATTGCACCCTTGAAATCGCCAAGCGCCTGAAAGCAGCGATCCGCCCCAAATGGCTGCGGATCGGCGGCTATTGGTACCCGCGCGGCGGCATTCCCATCGATGTTTTCTGGCAAACCGGTGCGCCACCCAAAGAATTATGGCTGCCCGATCCCGGCATCCCAACTTATCGCGGCCGGGGATAAAAACGTCGTCTCTGCCTGTCGGCGGTATAAGCTATAGAATTAAAGGATTGTTCCGATTATCCTCTTGCCGGAATATCACTGATTATTCTGACTGAGGGGGAAAGCGAAGAGATGGTCGATCCGGAAAAAGAATTCAAAGAAGAATTCGGCGATGAGAACAAGCGCCAGACCCTGCGCTGTCCGATCGAAAAGCGCGTCCACGTCAGTATCGACGGCAAGCCCTATACCGGCAAAACCCTGGATATTTCCGTCCGTGGGGCGGCTGTGTCTCTGGACCTCAATCTGGACGTCGAGAAAAATCCCGAACCCGGCACTGAATTAATTATCGATATTGATGATGTGGGCGAAGTTGCCGGCCGCGTTGCGCGATCCACAGACACATTTATCGGCATCGAACTCCATATCGATTCCGACGAGGAAGATCTGATCGCCTCAAATTTGATGATGGCGCTCAACAGCTAGAGTGCGACCGTCTCGCCTCTATTCGTCCTCACCACAATAAACACAGCCCGCCGTACAGGTTTCATGAACAACCAGCTTTGTCAGTTGCGGCAGAACGGGCTTCAGGCGACCCCAGACCCAGCGTGCCAGATTTTCACTGGTCGGATTTTCCAGCCCCTCGATATCATTGAGATAATGATGATCGAGCATCTCCCAGACAGGTTTATAAGCCGCCTTGACCTCGGCAAAATCCATCACCCAGCCAGTTTTGCCATCCACTGGCCCACCGACATGAACCTCAACACGGAAAGAATGGCCATGAAGCCGCGAGCATTTATGGCTCTCGGGCAGATTGGGCAGGCGGTGGGCGGCCTCAAAGGTAAAGGCCTTGAAGATTTCCATGAGTCAGGCAATCCCTAAAAGTTTGTGAATCTGCAGGCTTAATCGCCAGCGCGGATGGGCCCGGCAATAGGCCAGAGCACGTTCCGTATTGCGCTGCTTATCCGGGCCGTCCATGGGCTGCAAGAAAAAAAGTGAAGTTTCGAAACCGGCGAGGCTTTCCGGATCAAGGTCAACCTGCGGAAAAACCAACTTCAGCTCGTCGCTTGAGCCCTGCACCAAAGATGCCCCCGCCTTGGGGCTGACCGTCAACCAGTCGATTCCATCAGGCGCGGCAAGAGTGCCATTGGTCTCCACCGCGATCTCAAAACCGGCCTCATGAAAGGCCGCAGTCAATTTCTCATCGAGCTGCAGCAACGGCTCGCCGCCGGTGCAGACAACAAGTGGTCGAGCCCCTTCTCCACCAGCGGGCCAGGCCGCTTTGACGGCAGTGGCGAGGGCCAAAGCAGTATCAAAGACGCCGCCGCCGAGGCCATCAGTGCCGACAAAATCAGTGTCGCAGAAATTACATTGCGCCCCAGCGCGGTCTTCCTCACGGCCCGTCCACAGGTTACAGCCGCTAAATCGGCAGAAGACGGCCGCCCGCCCGGTCTGGGCGCCCTCACCCTGTAATGTAAAATAAATTTCCTTAACGCTGTAAGCCATGATGAGCGCGATCAGCCCAGCTGAGCCAAGGCAGGATCGACACAGCCCACCTCATCGAATCCCTTGGCCCGCAACACACAGGAATCACAGGCGCCACAAGGCCGACCGCCCTCACCGGGGTCATAGCAACTGGTGGTGATCCCATAATCGACACCAAGCGCCATTCCCTTGGCAATGATCTCCGCCTTGGTTAGATCAATTAGCGGCGCATGGAGGGTCATCTTTTCTACATCTTCAACCCCGGACTTGGTGGCGAGATTGGCCAGCTTTTCAAAGGCGGCGATATAGTCGGGGCGGCAATCGGGATAACCGCTGTAATCGAGCGCGTTGACGCCGATGAAAATATCATGGGCGCCAATGGTTTCAGCATAGGCCAAGGCAAATGAGAGGAAAATAGTGTTACGGGCCGGCACATAGGTGACGGGAATACCGCCTCCCTCGACCGAAATCGCCGCCATGTCACGCCCCTTGGGCACCTCGATATCATCGGTCAGCGCCGAACCGCCAAAGGCACGCAGATCAATCTCCATTTCCACATGGGCGCTAACACCATGAGATTGGGCGACCTTGCGGGCGGCGGCTACTTCAATCGCATGGCGCTGACCATATCTGAAGGAGAGCGCATGGCAGGCATAACCCTGAGCACAGGCCATCGCCAGCACAGTAGCGGAATCAAGCCCACCGCTTAAAAGTATGACTGCCTTCTTGTCCATCGTCTTAGGCGACATAGGTTCTCTATCTCTTGCTGCCAAGGGTCGGTGGTATCCCATTTTCACAGGCTTGGGTAAAGTGCAACATGGCTGAGAATACTATCAGGGAAACGATTGCCGCCAAGGCGCAAGAGCTGGGCTTTGATGCCTTTGCCGTCGCCCCCCCGCAATTACCGGCGGGAACGGCAGAAAACCTCACCGCCTTTCTCAATGAGGGTCGCCACGCAGATATGGGCTGGATGGCCGATCGGGCGGCCTGGCGAGGCGATCCTCGCGCTTTGTGGGGGGATACCCGCTCGATCCTTGTGCTTGGCCTCAACTACGGGCCCGAAGGCGATCCTCTGGCGACCCTTGGTGAGAGATCAAAAGGCAATATCAGCGTCTATGCCCG
>JABJES010000287.1 GCA_018663165.1 Rhodospirillaceae bacterium | reverse complement strand
TAATTATATATTGGTTTTTCGTATGAGATGGAACGGGTCTCCGCCAGAGCGGCACGGATAAGAAAATCCCTGTCGGCGGAAAAGTCGAATGTTAGATCAAAATTCCCGATCTGCTCGAAAAGCCGCCGCCGGTAAAAGCGGGCGTTAAAGGCCGGGGCGCCGAAAAGAAGCTCGGAAAGTGCTAATCCGCTCTCCCCGCGATAGCGCCGGTCGATTACTTGCCGCATTCCGTGCCCATCCTGTCGAAAAACGATATCCCCACCGCACAGCATATCAAGGTCAGGATCGGCGGCGAAATGCATGGCGATATCGGTAAAAACGCCGTCCTCATAGGTATCATCCCCATTGAGAAAACCGATGATATCCCCTTTGGCCAACTCCAGCCCCTTATTCATCGCATCGTGAGAGCCCTGATCGATTTTGCTGAGGATATGGAGGTCGGGAAAGGTGTTTAGAATATTGAGGCTGCCATCAGTTGAGCCGCCGTCCAGAACGATATGCTCTATATCTTTAAAATCCTGATTTTGAACGCTTTCAAGGGCTTCCGACAGGAAAGCCTCAGCATTCAGGCAGGGTGTGATAATCGTAATCTGCGGGCTTGCCAAAGAACCTCCATCCGGCTCTGTTTTAATGCGATGCATAGAGCTTTAAAGCCTAATATTGCTGAAAATAATAGCAGATTTGCGAAAATATGTATCCTGATCTTGTGAAGGTTGTGACCTGTCCCCAGCAAGTGGTCCAGTTCCTAAGTTAGAATCTGGCACATGTTTATGCCCTTCACTATGGAGGTGATTTTGAGGTCGAGTGGCGTGTTTTTTTGCCTCCTGCCACGTCGTTGCCCATGAGACCTGGGAATAGAGCGAGAAGATAACCAGCCTGAGGCGACCGGATGGTAGGTCACGGGTAGTCGTCCAAGTGTGATCGGAATAATAGGACTACCGCTTTGGCGGAACGTAGCCGGTTTCTTGAATGTATTTTCTGATCGCGTCGGTTGCAGCGGCTATCAGTGCGTCTATAACGACGGTGACTGTATGGGGACTAATTCCCTATAGCCTTCTTGGCTATCGGGCGATTGATATTGGGGTAATGATCGAGGCCGTGCTTCTTGCCTTGGCGCTTGCTGATCAGTTCCGCATTAGCCAGCATGAAAAAATTCAGGCCGTAACGTTGGCAATGATTGATCCATTAACAGGGGTGAATAATCGGCGGGCCTTTTTTGAGCTTGTCGAGCCGCTTTGGAATACCGGGGTTCGCCATAAGCATGATATGTCGGTGATTCTCCTGGATGTGGACAAGTTTAAGTCGATCAATGATACATACGGCCACGCCCTGGGGGATGATGCTTTGATTAACGTATCAAGGGCCCTGAAAGAAGATGCCCGCGCTGGAGATGTTCTGGCGCGATGGGGCGGGGACGAATTCATTCTCTTTCTGCCGGAAACCACATATATCGATGCGCTATACGTAGCTGAAAGGATTCGCAGCAATATTTCAGCGCATCATTTTGACCTGAAGGAGAAAACGATCTCCTTTTCGGCCAGCCTTGGTGTTTCTCATACCGATCAATCCATTTCCTCTCTGGACGGCCTGATTACTGCGGCCGATAGGTACTTGTACATGGCAAAGGAACAGGGACGTAATCGCGTGTGCTGGGATTTGTTAAGCCATAAGGCAATTAATGCTGTTGTAAATCTCCATGGCGAAACCGCCTGAGGGCCAATTCCCAGGGGGCCAGATAATCGTTTTCTAAAATTAACAATTTGGACGATTGCGTCTGGAATCAATGCGTTGCGGGGGGGCTTGTGACGGCGACCATATTAGTCCGTTCTCACTACTTGGGGCTCTTCATTGACTTATCTGGAGAATCCTCTACATATCCAAGGTACGTGTTACATTTGTTATGTCTTATCTAAATAACCGGCCCGCCGATTAGCTTAGTTATCCCCTAACAATGTGAGCGTGAAATGCGCTGCACCGTCACATAATGTGAGGTGTGGAATTAGAGATCCTATGAGAGGGAATAATTATGTCTATTGGTACTGTTAAATGGTTTAACCCCACCAAGGGTTATGGTTTCATTGAGCCGGAAGACGGTTCAAAAGATATTTTCGTCCACGTTTCGGCTGTCGAGCGCGCCGGTCTGCAATCGCTTAATGAAGGCCAAAAGGTCAACTATGAGCTTCAGGCGGGACAGAACGGAAAATCTTCTGCTGAGAACCTGTCTATCGTCGAATAGCCACACCAAGTTAACGCTTTCAATTCTGGTTACCGGTTGCTTTTTGCAAGGTGACTTTCTGTGACGACATGGCAGAACGACGGAAAGAAGAAATATGGCCCGAAGTCCTAACTATAAGTTCGAGCGCCTGGAGCGTGAAAGGGCAAAAGCCGCTAAGAAAGCCTCGCGCCTTGAGGCTAAAAAGGAAAAAGCGGAACAAAAAAATGCCGAAAATGCCGGGTCTGGGCCGGATGATGACGGATCTGTCCTATCTGCCGACCCTTCCAGTGAGCAATCGGACCAGCCCGAGGGCGACGACCCTGATCGTTAAGTGCGTCATGATGGTTAGTCTCGGGCTTGTGGCCGAAGCCTAGCCATCATGGTGGATATTTTTATCGATGCTGATGCTTGTCCGGTCAAGGATGAGACCTTGCGTGTCGCTGCCCGTCACGGCCTGAAAACATATATGGTCAGCGATGGCGGTATCCGCCCAAGTCAAATGCCACTGGTCGAACTGGTCATCGTCGCCCAAGGCCCTGATGCAGCCGATAACTGGATCGCCGATCACATTCAAAAATCCGACATCTGTATCACCAGCGATATCCCTCTGGCTGCGCGATGTTTGGAGCGATCTGCGCTGGCGATCAAACCCAATGGAGTGCCGTTTACAGAAAATGGCATCGGCATGGCGCTGGCTAATCGTGAACTGATGCAGGCTTTGCGTGAAAGCGGTGAGATAACCGGTGGGCCAAAACCGTTCAGCAAATCCGATCGCTCACAATTCCTCGACCGCCTGGAAACCACAGTGCGGGCTGCCTTGCGTCAAGAATAACCAGCCTCATTTATGGCGAAACCTGCCTGTTTAACATTGAGAAAAAAGAATGAGCACAGAAAGCATCCTGGAAGCTCGTAGCGGTTCCAAATGCGAACTATGTGGCGCCGCGACGAGCTTAACTGTTTACGAAATACCGCCCACGTCCGATGGTGGCGCGGATTCCTGTCTGTTGATTTGTCGGACGTGTCGCGAGCAGGTTGAAAATCCGGAAAAGATCGATGTGCATCATTGGCATTGTCTTAATGAAAGCATGTGGAGCCAGGTGCCGGCGGTGCAGGTGATGGCGTGGCGTATGCTCAAAAGCCTGAGTAAAGAAGCCTGGGCATCTGACCTGTTCGATATGCTCTATCTTGATGATGAGACCCAAGCCTGGGCCCAGGCATTGGCTGAGAATGATGTTGGTGAAGAGATGATCAAACATCTTGATAGCAACGGCGCTGTTCTTAACGCCGGTGATACGGTGACGCTGATTAAGGATCTGAATGTGAAAGGTGCCAACTTTACCGCCAAGCGCGGGACTGCGGTGCGCGGCATTTCCCTGGTGCAGGACAACCCTGAGCAAATAGAGGGCCGGGTAAACGGCCAGCAGATTGTCATTCTGACAGCCTTCGTCAGGCTCGCGTAAAGGTTCTGCGATCAGGGTGCCTCTGTACCTAATAAATGTCCCCATCCTTTTAACGGCGTTT
>JABJES010000221.1 GCA_018663165.1 Rhodospirillaceae bacterium | reverse complement strand
GTCCCCACCGTTGTGATAGACCTCCCCCGCCATCACGCGCTTCATCTCGCTTTGAGAAATTTGCGCCACCGGCTTCAACAGGAATTCATCTTCCCGGTCCAGTGGCTTTTTCAGCTCTGCCAAAAACGCATCAATGCCGGGATCGGCGGGACCGGACAGCGCCCCCTGCCGACCGGGAACTTCTTTCGTCGTATCTTTTGGAACCGAGAGGACTTCTTCTTCCCCTATTCCGGGTTTCTTCTCCCTGGCGGAGGGTAAATGCTTCGAGAGATCGTTTTTGATACCCGGCAGATCGCCCACCTTAACCCCCGACGGAATTGCCTTCTCGAACGGTATATCGGCCGAGTCCAGCACCGACCGCATCATCGAATTGCTGTTCTGATCCGGCATAAAATCATAATCGATCTCGGCCTTGCCGATCCCGTCGGCCGTTTCTTTCATCTTCGACCAGACGACGACTGGGTCACGCCCGCCCAAATCCAGCTTTTGGGCCTGCCGACTTTCCATCGTTTCTCCGGGCTCATACGCATCTTCCGATTTGATTAAAGGAATACCTGATTCGACCTCAATACTGCTGAAACCCAGAACCCTTGGCCCACCCCGAATGACTTCCGTCTTCCCCACCCCGTCCCGATAAACAAGATAGGCGTGATAATACCCATGTGCCGCATGTCCAGGTGCTGTTGCGAGCTCAAAATAAATACCTCTTTCGGTCGGCATGGATTTTCCCTTTCTTATGGTAACTTCAATAAAAAAACCTGCCGTTTCATCTCGGCAGGTTCCGGATTTAAGAGCTCATTAGGCTCAAACCGAAAGAGTTCGAACCAATTTATTCCTCTTTTGTTCTCTTGCGTGCTAACCTCATCCCAGTCAGGGCAAACCGTTCAGTTAAAGGTGAAAAGAGACATTGTTTAAACGCGTTAAGGATTTTCTCGCAAAGGACAAACGGATACTGGCGGGGTTCATCCTCGCCCCCCTCATGCCGTTTTTCATCTGCGTTATTTGGATTTTTTTTGAAGACTACGATATAGGTCAGGCTTACATTTTTTTCATGGGACTGAACTCAATTTGGGCTAGTTATATTTCCTATATCCCTTTATTTTATTTCTTTTCAAAATTATACTCGCTTAATATTCTGACTATTCTTGGCTTATCATTCCTTATGGGTATATTTATTTTCACCATTTCAGCATATATTCTCTTCTCAAAGATACCCGAGCCAGTAGCTCTGGGTAATTTCGGCCTGACCGGAGCTGGAATCGGCCTGGCCTTCTGGCTCATCGCCATTTGGCGCAATCCCCGGCTCTCCCCTCAAGCGGGAAACTAACCCCCCCTTAAACCGAAAACTCGGTCTGTGCCTTTTGCGGGACACCGCCCGGACGCCATTCAATACGTCCGGGCGGCGGGACGCGAGGCAGGCGCACGGGCTCACTGAGCAGACAGCCACTTACCGCGTCCAGACCATCATCCCGGCATCTTGCGCCGGGTCGCCATTCCCTCATTTCCGTCACAAAGGGCGTATCCCACACACTGCGATGGGCATTAAGCGCGCCCGCTGCCAACACCGGGTCGAAGGCTTCGAGAATGCGCTGATCCTTTCCCATCCGGCTTGCCTGCTCGATAACGCTGGCAGAAACCTGCGCCCCCGCCAGCTCGCGACGCAGCAATCCGGGCAGAAAGCGCCCGATACCGTTGGTCTCAATGGTGACGCCGGGCAAATAAAGCCCGCGCAGGAAGTCACCTACCTGGCGACAAAGCTGGGTCGCCTCATCAGCTTCAATAAGACGATCCGGATCGTGGGTAAGATAGGCGACGCGGTGCAGCCAATAGGCCCCCGTCTCGTCGGTAAAGAGGGCGGCGATAACACTCCCATCGCCTTTTCCCGGCGCGCCGTAAGCCGGGTCCCACCAGCAACTTGCCGAGACCAGGTTACGGCCTTCCAGTTTCAGGCTCGCAATGCCGTTGGCTTCCACATATTCGAGTTCGCCTTCATACATTTTCATGCCATCGGGGTTGAGCCGACTGTCGGCGATATTGACCGGCTGAAGCATCATCTGGCTCATAAATTTATTGGGGCCGGTGCGCCGCCGGATGGCTGCGATCTTTTCCACTGTGAAGCGCTCAGGCCAGCGGGATTTTCCCGCCTCGTCAACCAGCGGCATAAAGAGACGCGAAAACCCGCCCAGAAAAGGAACCGTCTCATCGCTCTCAACCCGCGGCGTATCGGCATAGATCGAGTAATAGCTGTGGGGCGTGCCCACATAAAGCTGTAACCCGCCGGGCACCAGCACATAATCGATCTCGTTTAAGCGTGTCCGCAGATCGGCCCTTTTCGGCGCCGTATCGCAGGTGTTTGGCACTTCTACATCATCACAAATCACCACATCGGCGCGGCTGCC
>JABJES010000127.1 GCA_018663165.1 Rhodospirillaceae bacterium | reverse complement strand
GGTATTGATCCACAGGGTTTTCAGGTTCGAAAAGGCGACAACAGCGCGCTTTTCGCCGGTAGCGGTAATAAGCGGGTCGTTGAATTTAGCGCCGGGGAGGGCGGTGGCGGCGGTATCAGACATAAAGCCCCTCGTTCTCGTGGTTTGACGCCCCCAGTGAGGGCGCTCTTGCCGATTAGGATACGCTAACGTATTTATTGATCTTAAGCGGGTGTGGTTCAATGGTAGAACGAAAGCTTCCCAAGCTTTAGACGAGGGTTCGATTCCCTTCACCCGCTCCAGAATATTACATTGCGGTTACAATTTTGCCCTTTAGCCGAGTTTCGGGGTGGATAGGTCGTAACCATTGGGCAAACATGATTTTTTTGACTGCGCCCCGGTTTTGCCAAGATTGGCCGTTCATAATACATTCAGGCGTTAATTTTATACTCCCCGCCGCTTCAAAAGGGCGGATTGCAACTCATTATCAGGGTAAAAAACGGGAAAAATGTCTGTAAATTCTGTGCGTTACCTCATGTGTAAGATGATCGGTCGGGGAGTGGCAGCTTGCCTGGCCCTGGCCGTTGTGGCGACGATTCTTCCTGTAATTGTTCCTGCAATTGTTCCTGTCCTGACCAATGGTGGCGCGGCGCTGGCCCGTGAGCTGTCGATTGAAGAGATCGAGCAGCGCAAGAAATGGGACATTCAGCGCGAGGAACGGCGCAAGAAGATGCGCCAAAAGCGCAAAAAGCAAAAGGACGCCCTGGAGATCAAGGAAACCATATCCATGGCTTTCCTGTCCCAGGAAGTGCCTGTGCCGCCAGCTCTTTCCAATCTTGATCCGATTCTCACCGATGAGGGAATCCATGGTGCGCGCATCGGTGCGGAAGATAACAACACCACCGGCGCCTTTCTCGGCCAGAAATATATCCTCGACGAAGTGATCGTCCCCGTCGACGGGGATGTGGCGACAGCCTTCAAGAAGCTGGTCACAGACGGCCATAACTATTTCATCGTCGATCTGCCAGCCGACAAGCTGCTTGCATTGAGTGATTTGCCCGAGGCCGAGAACGTCCTGATTTTTAATATCCGGGCGACGGATGATGTTCTGCGTAATGAAGAATGCCGGGCCAACACGCTCCATGTGATCCCGTCCCGGGCCATGAAGGCAGATGCTTTGGCCCAGTTTTTGATCAAGAAGCGGTGGAAGGAATGGTTGCTCATTATCGGGCCGAAAGAGGGCGACCGGCTGTTCGCCGAGGCGGTGCGCCGCTCGGCCAAGAAATTCGGTGCCAAGATCGAGGACGAGCGAACCTGGGACTTTACCGGTGATATCCGCCGCACGGCGCGGGCCGAAGTGCCTGTCTTTACCCAGGACGTGGATTATGATGTCTTGATTGTTGCCGACGAGCCCGGTGAATTTGGTGAATATCTGATCTGGAATACCTGGGATCCGCGACCCGTCGCCGGCACCCAGGGGCTGGTGCCTTTGCCCTGGCACCGCACCCATGAACAATGGGGGGCGGCCCAGATGCAGAACCGTTTCCGCCGTACCGCATCGCGCTGGATGACATCGGTCGATTATGCTGCCTGGGTGGCGGTGCGCTCGGTTGGTGAGGCGGTGACTCGATCCAAAAGCATTGAGCCGGCCAAGGTTGAGGCCTATATGCTAAGTCCTGATTTCTCAATCGCCGCCTATAAGGGGATCAAGGTTACCTATCGGCCATGGAACGGCCAGTTGCGACAGCGTATCCTGCTTGCTTCACCACGGGCCATGGTCTCGGTTTCGCCTCAAAAGGAATATCTGCACCAGCGGAGCGAAACCGATTCTCTGGGTTTTGACAAACCAGAATCGAAATGCAAACTTGAGCGGTAATTCGCCGGAATATTTATTTAAGGCATTGGAATTAAAATGAAAAATCAACTATCCCGGAAAGGCCTTGGCGCCAAAACAGTGGGGATTTTCCTCGCTGGCGCTGCCTTATGCTTGCTCCCCAGCGTTCCCGCCCTCGCCGCCACCGCCTATGTGACCAACGAAAAAGACAACACCATTTCGATGATTGATGTCGATACCCTGAAAGTGGTCAAAACGGCAGAAGTTGGACAGCGGCCCCGGGGCATCATCTTCAATGCCGAAGGCACCGAATTGTTTATTTGCGCCAGTGACGACGATTTGGTTGAGGTGCGCGATCCTGAAACTCTTGAGCTTTTGTATCACCTGCCCTCTGGGCCCGATCCTGAGCTTTTCATCCTTCACCCGGACAAGCGCACGCTTTATATCGCCAATGAAGACGACAACATGATCACCGTCACCGACATCATTGACCGGGAAGTGATCGATGAAATTCCTGTCGGCGTCGAGCCCGAGGGACTGGGCTTGAGCCTTGACGGCAAGGTGCTGGTGAATACGTCCGAGACCACCAACATGGCCCATTTCATCGACACCGACAGCCATGAGATTATCGAAAACGTGCTTGTCGATGCTCGTCCCCGGGTTTCGCTTTATACCCCTGATGGAGCGCAGGTCTGGATATCGGCCGAGGTCGGCGGCACGGTGCGGGTTATCGATGCCAAGACGTATGAGTTGATCAAACTCATCGAGTTTGCCATTCCCAGCGTCAACGCCGAGGCAATTCAGCCGGTCGGCATTCGTTTTACGAAGGACTGAAAGCACGCCTTTGTGGCGCTTGGCCCGGCCAACCGGATCGCCGTCATCAATATGAAGAGCTTCGAGGTTGAAAAATATTTGCTGGTCGGACAACGGGTCTGGCAGATGGCCTTTACCCCGGATGAAAAGCTGTTGTTCACCACCAATGGCGTCAGCAACGACGTTTCCGTGATTGATGTTGAAAAGATGAAAGTCATAAAATCAATCAAGGTCGGGCGTTTCCCCTGGGGCGTGGTGATCCGTTGAACGCACAACCCGCCATTCAGGAAACGGTAGATGCTGCCCTCGACGTTGAAGGCCTGACCCACAGTTTCGGTGAGAAAAAGGCGCTCGACGACGTTGCCCTGACCATCCGTCCCGGCGACTTCACGGTTCTTCTGGGATTGAACGGGGCCGGTAAGACGACGCTCTATTCCCTGATAACCCGGCTTTACAACAATCGCTCCGGCGCTATCCGTATTCTTGGGTTTGACGTTCGCCGCCAGTCTCCGCAGGCACTCTCAAAGATCGGTGTGGTCTTCCAGCAGCCGACCCTGGATCTTGATCTGACGGTCGAACAAAATCTGCATTATCATGCCGCACTTCACGGCATTTCACGCAGTGATGCCCAGAAAAGGCTGGAGACGGAGCTTGATCGGATCGGGCTCTCCGAGCGCCTCCATGACAAGGTGCGCGAGCTTTCCGGTGGCCAGCGCCGCCGGGTCGAGATCGCCCGATCACTCCTCCATCATCCCAAGCTGTTGTTGCTCGACGAGCCGACGGTGGGGCTCGACATCGGCAGCCGCCAGGGGATTCTCGATCACGTACGCAAACTGTGCCGGGAAGACAAATTGGCGGTGCTGTGGGCGACCCATCTGATCGATGAAATCGACGAGGGGGAACAGGTCGTCATCCTCGATCAGGGCCGGGTTCTAGCCCGTGGCGACGTCGCCGAGGTCAATAAGCAGGCCGGGACGAAGACCATCCGTGAGGCCTTCAACAAGCTGGTTGGTGACAAGGCGGAGACCGGCACATGACCCCGATGCATTATTATCGCTGTTTTGCCGGAATTGTCTGGCGCGAGGCTCTGCGCTTTGTTCATCAGCGCGAGCGTTTCCTTTCAGCCTTGGTGCGGCCTCTGGTCTGGCTGTTTATTTTCGCCGCCGGTTTCCGCTCGGTTCTCGGCGTTTCCATTATCCCGCCTTATGAAACCTATATCACCTATGAGGTTTATATCGCGCCGGGTCTGATGGGCATGATCCAGCTATTCAACGGCATGCAGAGTTCGCTCTCGATGGTCTATGACCGGGAAATGGGCTCTATGCGGACGCTTCTGGTCAGCCCTCTGCCACGGTGGTTCCTGCTCACCTGCAAGCTGCTTGCCGGGGTGGCGGTATCGATTATTCAGGTCTATGCCTTTCTCTTTGTTGCCTGGTTCTGGGACATCCAGCCGCCCCTCGAAGGGTTGCTTTATGCTCTGCCCGCACTTGCCCTTTCCGGCATGATGCTCGGCGCATTGGGTATGTTCCTCTCCTCGGCAATCAAGCAGTTGGAAAACTTCGCTGGGATCATGAACTTTGTCATCTTTCCCATGTTCTTCGCCTCTTCGGCTCTCTACCCCCTGTGGAAGATGAAGGAATCGAGCACGCTGCTTTATGATATTTGCTGGTACAATCCCTTTACCCATGCTGTTGAGTTGATCCGGTTTGCCCTTTACGGTCAGATTAACTGGGTGTCTGCGGCCTATGTCGGCGGGACAACCATCGTCTTCCTGTCACTTGCCATTTATGGCTATGATCCGGGCCGCGGCCTGATCAGCCGCAAGGGGGGAAAATGACGCCATATGCGTGGGCTCGGCCCGGTGGTCAATTACGGAGTAATGTGATGAAACATTTCCATGTTTTTACAATCTTTGCCGTGGCGCTGATGCTGTCGATAGCTCCGGCCTTCGCCAAGGGCGATCTCGCCACAAGGGCGAAGAAGCTGGAACCTCTGCTGCTGGGTTCGGCTGAGAGCGATTACGCCATGTCGGTGAAGGAATATGAATTGGAGAGCGGCAAGGCCTATCGCCTCAAGATAACCTCGGTCGGATATAAGGGGTATGCCTTGGTGGCCCCGGCTTTTTTCCGTAATATCTGGATCCGCAAGATCGAAGCCGGTGATATGGAGATTAAGGCGTCTGTAATCGACGAGCTGGAGTTTGAGGACCCAGGTGGGGAATGCGAATTGTATTTCGTGCCCATCCGTACCGGCACCTATGAGTTCAGAATTAAGGGGTTGGAACAAAAGGGCATGGTCGGGAAATTCATTGTTAAGTAATGCTCAAGCCTGTTGGTGTAGCCAGAAATTAAGGAAGATAAAGTAATGCCTACGAATTCGACATTCTCGTTTCATTTTTTGCGGCTGGGCTTTTTAGCCGTGATTGCCGCCATTTTTACCATGCCGGCAAGTGCTGCCGAAGAATTTAATGAAAAAGACTGGCCCTGTGCCCAGCGGCTGGTGCCGGAGCTGATGTTGTCGACCGTATGGGAGGGCCCTTCCCTGGAAGGCCATGACAAATGGTGGCAGGACGAGGCGGTGAGCGTGACTGTCGGGGAATTAACAGACCCAACCTTAACTGAAGCCGAAAGCACCGAGATCGTCGATAAATTCGTTGAAACCTATAAAGGGGATAAAAACGACGCCCTGTTGTCGGTTTTCTCGGGAGTCTTTGAGAAGTCGGGATATGAACGCCGCAAGCAGCTTAAAGGCATATTGAAATATGTGAACCAACAGCGCGGGATCACCAAGGAAATTGCCAGGATTTCAAAGGAAATGCGCAAACGTCGCAAGGAAGGCATGACCTCGGAGATGGAGGAGATGAAGCTTTTGACCCAGACTCTGGAATGGAATACCCGGGTTTATGACGAGCGGGACAAGCTAACGGTTTATCTTTGCGAGGAGCCGGTTCTGCTCGAACAAAGGCTCGGCTTTCATTCCCGGGCGATCATGAAACATTTGAAAAAGTAGCGCGGCTTAAAGGTTTTGATCCTTAGAGTGAGTCTGAATAATAGATGAACATTGGACTCATTATCGGTTCAGGCAAGGGTGGATAGTCTTATTGTGCCGTCTGATTGTCAGGCGGGCTTTTTCTTTAAAATTAGGGAGAAATAAAATGGCTTGGAATACACCGAAGATCTCAGAGATCTCTGTTGGCCTCGAAATCAACAGCTATGCTTGCGCCGAAGTCTAAGCATAATTGATCGAATGAAGCCCCCGGTCGCGAAAGTGCCGGGGGTTTTTTTGTGGCTGATATCCTGAAAAATGGCTGTTTTCCGCCAAAAATTTAGGCGCTGGGAAAATGAACGCTAGATGAACGGCTTGCTCAGAAACAATTCAGCAACCGATGTGTATTATCCACCCATCAAATTCAAATACTAATTCAATTAAGGAGAAACATCATGGCTTGGAACACACCGAAGATCTCAGAGATTTCTGTTGGCCTCGAAATCAACAGCTACGCCTGCGCCGAAGTCTAAGCGCACGTAAACGAATAAAGCCTCCGGTCGCGAATAGCGCCGGGGGTTTTTTCATGCCTGAATTTTGGGGAAAGAGGCCAAGGCGGGTTTATATGAAGGGTGGGTTTTCTGTGAATACAGGATGAATGATAAAATCACACCTCGTTCATAGAAATTTTGCCATAATCACCAGCTAAGTTTTTGAAACAGCGCCGGTTTTCATGAAAAGGCCGGTTTGGAAAGAGCCATCAGGGAAGGGTTGTTTAATCGTGCTTAAAATTGTTGTTCTTGGATCGTCTGCGGGTGGTGGGTCGCCCCAATGGAACTGTAACTGTCCCGTCTGCCGACAAGTGCGGGCCGGGGCACCGGGAACACGACCGAGAACCCAGTCCTCAATTACCGTCAGCGCGGATGGCGAAAACTGGTTTCTGTTTAACGCCTCGCCCGATCTCGGCCATCAGATCCTCAGCAATTCGGCTCTTCACCCGGCTAAGGGAGAGCGCCACAGCCCGATCGTCGGCGCCGTGGTGACCAACGGCGATGTCGATCATGTGACCGGTCTTTTGACCGTGCGTGAGAGCCACCCCCTGGCGGTGTATGGCACCTCGCGGGTCCAGTCGGTGCTCGCCGATAACAGTATCTTCAATGTCCTCAACCCTGAATATGTCGAGCGCCGGATCCTAAAGATGGGTCAGCCGACGGAACTGAAAACCAAGGACGGCAAGTCCGCCGGTATTATCATCGAGCCCTTTACGGTTCCCGGAAAAATTGCCCTGTGGCTGGAAGACGAATCAGCCGGTGAGAATTTCGGCTCTCAGCCCGAAGACACGATCGGCCTGAAAATCAGCGCTAAAGATGGGGACGAGCACTTCTTTTATATTCCCGGCTGCGCTTCCTTCCCGCCGGAACTTGCCGAACGGTTGACAGATGCGCCGCTGGTCTTTTTCGATGGCACCTTGTGGCAGGATGATGAGATGAAGACCAGCCATGTCGGGGTGAAAACCGGCAACAGGATGGGCCATATGAGTAATTCCGGCCCCGAGGGCACTGTTGCGGCTTTTGCGCCGCTCAACGTTAAACGGAAGGTGTTTATTCACATTAACAACACCAACCCTATTTTAATCGACAACACGCCTGAACGGGCCGAGGTGGAAGCCGCTGACTGGGAGGTGAGTTATGATGGAATGGAGATTACGCTGTGAGTGAAGAAAAAATGTTGTCCCGCGATGAAATGGAAGCCGCCCTGCGTAAGCTTGGGGCCGAGCGTTATCATAATCTGCACAAGTTCCATAAGCTTCTTCATGGTGGCAAGCTGAACAAGGGTCAGGTTCAGGCCTGGGCCCTGAACCGTTATTATTATCAGATAATCATACCGGTCAAAGATACCGCCTTGATGTCGAATATGCGCGACCCTGATTTGCGCCGGGTCTGGATTCAGCGAGTGCTCGATCATGATGGGTCGTCAGCGGGTGAGGGCGGTATTGAACGCTGGTTGAAACTGACCGACGGCTTAGGCCTGGATCGGGAGCTTGTGAAATCAACCGATGCGCTTTTGCCAGGCACGCGCTTTGCCGTCGACAGCTATATCACATATGTGAAAGAGCACTCAGTGCTTGAAGGGATGACATCATCCCTGACCGAGCTTTTTGCCCCTTCCATCCACCGTGAGCGGATCGCCGGTATGCTGGAGAACTATGATTTCATTCATGATGACATCATGGTTTATTTCAAGCAGCGTCTGAACGAAGCGCCCCGTGATGCCGAACATGTTCTTGAACTGGCCCTGACATGGCCTAAATCAAGAGCAGAACAGCAAGGTGTAATTGACTCTCTGATCTACAAGCTTGATTGCCTGTGGGCGCAGCAGGATGCCCTTTACAATGCCTACGTCGATGGCCACATTCCGCCCGGCGCCTTTGTGCCCGAGGATTTTGATGACCGACCGCGTTTTAATTAGTGGAGACACGGTTCCCAAGCTTCCCTCTCATGTGAAGCTGCGGTTCAACAAGCAGCGCGATCAATGGGTGGTTTTGGCCCCCGAACGCCTGCTCGTGCCTGACGAGACCTCTCTGGTAATCCTTCAGCGCCTCGACGGAGAAGCTTGCGTATCGACGATTGCCGGGGAACTGGCGGAGAAATACGCTGCCCCGGCGGAAGTGATTGAAAAGGACATCATAGAATTGTTGCAGGGGCTGGCGGATAAGGGATTTATCGTATCATGACCGAATCAACTTCCAAGGGTACTTCAGAGACGGCGGATCAGTCCGAATCTGCCGCAGTGATGGCGGCACCGGCAATTGAGGCACCTTTGGCTATCCTCGCGGAACTGACCCATCGTTGCTCGTTCCAGTGCCCTTATTGCTCCAATCCCCTGGAGATGGAGAAAAAGGAGAAGGAACTCGACACTAAAACCTGGTGCCGGGTCATTGATGAAGCGGTTGAGATGGGTATGCATCAGATCCATTTTTCCGGCGGCGAACCGACGCTCAGGGATGATCTTGAACAACTTGTCGAACATGCCACCCAGGCCGGGCTTTACTGCAACCTGATCACAGCCTCATCACCGCGCCTTGACGAGGACCGTCTGCGTCGTCTGGGTGAACTTGGGCTTGAGCACGTACAGCTCAGCTTCGATGATGTCGAGGCCGAAAATGCCAACCGCATCGGCGGCGCAAAAGGCGGTCATGAGCGCAAATTGTTAACTGCCGCCTGGGTGAAAGCCTGCGGCCTGCCGCTCACTGTTAATGCGGTTATGCATCGCCAGAACATCCACCATATCAAGGAAATGATCGATATGGCGGTGGAGCTTGGCGCCGCCCGCCTTGAGGTGGCCCAGGTGCAGTATTATGGCTGGGCCCTGAAGAACAGGGCCGCTTTTATTCCCACCCCTGCCCAGCTCGATAAAACCACCAAGATCGTTGAGGAAGCCCGTGAACGGCTAAAGGGCAAGCTGGTGATCGATTATGTTATTCCAGATTATTACGCCAAGCGGCCAAAGGTCTGCATGGGGGGCTGGGGTCGGCGTTTCGTTAATATCAGTCCATCGGGGCTGGCTCTGCCCTGCCACGCTGCCGAAACCATTCCCGAACTGGAGTTTGATTCCGTGAAGGACCATTCCCTGGCCTGGATATGGGAGAATTCCCCTGCTTTTCAGAGATTCCGGGGAACAGACTGGATGCCCGATCCGTGCCGTTCATGTGATCGCAAAGAGATCGACTGGGGCGGTTGTCGATGTCAGGCCTATGCTCTGACAGGCGATGCGGCCAACACCGACCCGGCCTGTGAGCTTTCGCCGTTTCACGAGAAAATTTTTGGTATGGCGGAAAAAGAAGCGGAAGAAGAGGCTCCTGAGTTCATCTATCGTCGCTTTGGCGTCACCTTTAATACACCGCACTAGGCGATTGGCGATCATCTACGTAAAAGGCGCACCCAACGGTGCGCCTTTTTTTATCCGATATCTGTAGACGGGTTACTCCGCACTGCCTTCATTTATGACTTCAATTTCCGTCCCGCTTTCCGATCCGCGGCGGCGCCCACTGCTGCGCTTCATCGGTGGGATGCCGAATTCAGCGAGGATGGCGTTGATCTCTGCTCTGTTCTCGCGCAGCAGGCGATTAATTTTGCGTTTCCAGTCCAGTTCATTGGGGCGGATACCCATGGTGATCATGAATTTGAGGCGTCCGCGCTGGAGATTGACATTCTCAAGGGGAACGATTTCAACACCCATGCCGAGTTTGTCTGAGAAATAGACGGCGTTCGGCAGCATCATATAGGCGACATCGATCAACCCATTTTGCATGTCTATGAGCATTTGTTCGGCGACAGAGCCTTTTTGGGTGTCATAGCGCAAAGGGTAGGAGCGCATACGGGTGAGAAGTTTATACCGGGCGAGCTGATCGACAGGCGGGGTGCCAGCGACGCCACCAATCTTTAAATGAGCCATTTCCGGATGGTCGATGCGGTCGAGCTTTAAGCCGAGATCTTTCGGATAGATCATGACGTAGCCGGTTTCGTAGTAAGGATTGGTGTTCTGTACAGAGGGGTCGCCAGCCCCGGTGCCCATGATGATGTCACATTTCTTGGCGAGCAGCGTATCACGGACAAAGCGGGCGGTAATATTGGGGTACCATTCGTAGACCAGGGGCAGACCAAGCTTGTCGGCAAGCAACTGGGCGATTTTGTTTTCGACCCCCTCGCCGGCCTTGTTTGAGAACGGCATGTTGTGGGGGTCGGCGCAGACCCTGAAATGTTCCTTGTCCACTGCATCGTAAACGGCGGTCTGGGCATTGGCGGGAGAGCCGGAAATGCCCGATAAAAGCAGAACGACGGCAAGGGAAAGAAAGCGCCAGGTGGCGGGCATCAATAATGCCGGGGACACAGAAGCTGATTTCATTTCGCACATGCCTCATATTTCAGATTGTTACACAACCCCATGATGGCGAGGTTTTTTTTAGGGCTTAAAAAGTTTCCCCCCTGACCCTAATAGGGCCAAGGGGGAAATGTTCATAACCCAAGGATCAAATCCCCGGCGTCCGTTTAAAAGAACGAAACGCCATCATCAGGATTAATCCAGGGTTTTCGGAACTTTCTTCGGTCGTCCATGACCAAGCACGCCATCGGCGCGGGCTTTCAGATACTGATAGATATCGTCGAGATATTCCATGATATCGGCATTCTGGCCGAAGGGCGGCATCACGGCGGTGCCCTGGACCCGTCCGTTGACAACGATATCGACGAAATCGTCATAACTGATGACTTTCAGCGATTCGACCAGGGACGGAGCAAAGCCGCCTTCGCCGTCAAAGCCGTGACACCGGTTGCACTCGCCATTAAAGCGGCGATAGCCGTTATAGGTGCCGAAATCAACCTGGCCCTTATCGTTCATGATGTACATGGGCGCATCACTGTCATCTCCCTCGTCGGCAAAAGACGCCGTCCAGGGGGTAAGGGCGAAGCCTATGAGCAGGCCCGCGAACAGGTAGGTTTTAACAATGGATCGTTTATTAATCTTCATACTTAAAAAATCTCCCCAATAGGAACGGCGGCGCAGATTTTATTATTGTTTTTATTAACGCCTTGATCGCCGGTGTCAGTGTGGTTACAGGCGTAATTTTATAAACGAAACTAATGCCATAAACCACATTAATCCCACATGAATGCAGCGAAAATATGGCAGGAAAGCAATGTTTTCGGTCAAATTGTCGTTTGGCCTGGATTTGGCTGTGAGCAATCTGGAATTTAGCGCAAAAAAAACCCGGCATCCCCTGAGGGATGCCGGGTCGTAGAAACGTAAGTTTAGAACCTACGGGAGCTGCCAAACAGTCAGCACGCCGCCAGCCTGGGTGTAATTGGCAAGGCTACGATAGCCGCCAAGAGCACCAAGACCCCACTGGTCATTCGACTCAGAGTAGTTCTTTTCAGTAGCAACGCCGATACCGGCCCAGCCACCAACACCGGAGAGCACGCCAATCTGCTGCTTGCCCTTATGTGTCCAGGTGTTGAAGTTACCAATGATGCCGGAAGGAGTCTTAACCTTCCAGAGCAGCTTGCCGCTCTTCGCATCAACAGCCTTGGCCCAGCCTTCGAGCGTGCCATAGATGGCAATGCCACCGGCTGTGGTCAGAACGCCTGACCAAACCGAGAACGGCTCGTTGATCTGCCAGACAATCTTACCTTTGCCAGCATCCCAAGCTGTGAAGTTACCCATGTAACCACCAGGACCCGGGAACATGTCGAGGTTGGCGCCAACATAGGCATCACCAGGCGTGTAGGTGACTTTGAACGGCTCGTAGTTCATGCAGACATGGTTGGCCGGAACATAGAACAGGCCGGTCTGCTGGCTGAACGAAGCAGGCTGCTGATCTTTAACACCAAGAGCTGCCGGGCAGATATCCGTGGTAACGAAATCTGTCCCCTTGCCACCGTGGTCGGTGCCGTAGCGATCGACAAGCGCCGGACGACCGGTCTTCATGTCGATATGCGTGGCCCAGTTAACCATCGGGTCATACTTTTCAGCAACAAGCAGTTCACCAGTTACACGGTCCATCGTATAGGCAAAGCCATTACGATCGAAGTGAACCAGAGTTTTCCGCTTAGTACCCTTAACGTCGATATCGGCGAGAATCATCTCGTTGATGCCGTCGTAATCCCACTCATCGTGAGGGGTCATCTGATAGAACCATTTGGCCATACCAGTTTCAGGGTTGCGGGCCATGATGGTCATGGACCACTTGTTGTCGCCCGGACGAACGACCGGGTTCCAGGTGCTGGGGTTACCCGTGCCGTAATACAGCAGGTTAGCGTTGGGATCCCATGCCCAGAAGCCCCAAAGGGAGCCGCCACCGATTTGCCACTGGTCGCCCTTCCAGGTGTTGAGGCTGGAGTTCTTACCAACAGGCTTGCCAAGGGATGTGGTTTTCTTGGGATCAACAAGGATATCCTTGTCGGGACCCATGGAATACGCACGCCACACTTTCTTGCCACTGTCGACGTTGTAGGCAGTCATGCTGCAACGGACGCCAAACTCGGCGCCAGAACAACCAACCATGACATTGCTGCCGACGACGATCGGAGCCGAGGTGCCGGTGGAAGCCGACAGGCCGCGATTGCCAACGCCAGAATCGAGGGCGGTAGCCCTCCACAGCTCGTTACCGGACTTGGCATCGAGTGCGATCAGGGTTGTATCAGCAATATAGGTGAAGATCTTGCCACCAGCATAAGCAACACCACGGTTGACGTTATCGCAACACATGACGCTGGTGACGCGAGCCTGGGTTTGACCACCAGGATACTTGCCACCGACGACTGGATTGTAACGCCAGATGATGCGGCCATGATCGTTAAGATCAAGGGCGAACACGATGTTCGGAATCGGTGTGTGAATGTACATCACATCGCCGAGAACCAGCGGACCACCTTCGTGACCACGAAGAACGCCGGTGGAGAACTGCCATGCAACCCGGAGGTTGTTGACGTTACCAGCGTTGATTTGGTCAAGCTTCGAATAGCGCTGACCATTGTAGTTACCACTCGGATGAACCCACTGATTCGGGTCATCCTGAAGCTTCAGAAGTTCTTGGTTCGCCAGGGCAACGCCCGGGAGAGCCAGAACGGCCGAAGCTATAAGAGACGTTTTAAAAATGCTCTTCATAGCGGGATATTCCTCCCCATAAGGATTTATATATTTAGCCAACCCAAGAAGTGGACTGACTAAACTGTTTTAAAACAAGTGTGTAAGCCTGAGAAGAACCGACGGTGACACGTCCACACCTGGCAAAAGTAAGAAATTTGCAAGGCTGGCCCAAATTAATGAGCCTATGGTTACGTCATTGAAGGCTTAACAACTTCCAAACCTACACAACCCAACGCATCTTAAAGGGCTTTTTTCTTATGGGTCAAGACTCTTTATGGAAGGCACAACACCTTGCTCTTTCAGATATTCCCGGGGTTTGGACGTGAGGAGGGCCGGTTTGGGAAAAAATGTTTTTTGGGCGTGCTATTAGCTTGCCGGGTGTTGGCGTCTTTAATTTTCTCTTTTTTGCCTTTTTCCGGCCTTTTTAAGGATATCTATTCTTGGTCTGTTAATCAGGTTGGCCCCATTATCGAAATCACAAACCGGCTGTCCGGGCGCGCGAGCGGGTTTAAAGGCAGAGCGAGGTCAGGGTGAGGAGTGACGTAAATGAGCGTTTCTGTTTTTAGCTTTCTTAAACGGCCGATGTTGATGGGGGGCGTTGCCCTGGCGATGCTCGTTTCTCCATCAGGTGTGAAAGCAGACACGTCCCAGTCGGTCACGCCCCTGTCGATGGAGATGGTGGCGCCGGGGGTCTATGTTCACGTCGGGGTGCATGAGGACCCCTCGCCGGGGAACCAAGGCGATATTTCCAATATCGGATTCGTTATCGGCACCTCGGGGGTGGCCGTTATCGATAGCGGCGATAATCCGGCTCTCGGACATCGTCTGCGCGCCGCGATCCAGGGGGTGACGGATTTACCCATTCTTTATGTCATCAACACTCACATGCATCCCGACCATGTGCTCGGCAATGTCGCCTTTCGGGGTGATGATCCGGAATATATTGGTCACGCCCGGCTTGCCGCAGCGCTTGCCGACCGAGAAAGTTTTTATCTTAATGCCCTTAAGTCTCAGCTTGGCGCGACGCCGGCAGCCGGGGCTGAAATTATTCCACCAACCCGAATTGTTGATATCGGTGCGCCAGTTGAGATCGACCTTGGCGGGCGGGTGCTTGTTCTTACCGCTTACCCGACCGCCCACACAGATAACGACCTAACTGTTCTCGACCAGTTGACTGGAACCCTGTGGGCCGGCGATTTGATTTTTATCGAACGCATCCCATCCCTCGACGGCAGTCTCCTTGGATGGATCAAGGTTCTCCATGGGCTTCGCACGCTTAAGGTGGCGCGGGTCATTCCCGGTCATGGACCGGCCAGTGCCGATTGGCCTCAGGCAACGTTCGCCGCCACCCGTTACCTTGAAACCCTGGCCGGGGATATTCGCGCCATTCTCGATCGCAATGGCTCTCTAAAGGAAGCGGCCTTGAGTGCTGGTCAGGGAGAAAAAGAAAACTGGGTTTTGTTCGAGGAATATAACGGCGGGAACGCTACCGCCGGATATGTCGAGCTGGAATGGGAATGACCCGTTTTTAGCGGCAATGGGCGGGGTATAATTCACAAAGTTGTGATGGGACGTTATCGTTTTGTGGGCGCTGACAGCTTGTTGGCAGCCGTTGATATTGATTATAATTGTCAAAACTGGCTCCGGACATCCGGCGTTTTTGGTTCTGAGGCTTGAAGGGTTAAGGAAAAGAACCCACTTTTATACCCAGGTTCGGATGTGGGAACCCCCACGGGGCGGGGAATAAGGAGTTTAAAGATCATGTTTTCTAACGGTTTGAATTTTCGGTGGGCGGGCGCAGTGGTTGCCTCCTTGATGCTTTCCTTTTTTGCTGTTTCCCCAGCACTGGCGGTCCCCGAAGGGGAAGAGGAAAGCTGGACCACCAATCTGAAGGATCTGTACTTTGAGGGCGTGACCCTTGAGGATGGCTCAGAGTTGATATCCATGGACACGCCTTACCGGGCGATGGATCCGGCGGTGGTGCCGCTGATGATCAAGTTTTCCAAGCCTCAGGCCCCGGACAGCTATATCAAGAAAGTGACCCTTATCATTGATGAAAACCCGGCCCCGGTGGGAGGTGTTTTTCACCTGACTCCGGAAGTCGGCGACGCCAGCCTGACCACCCGGATCCGCATTAATGAATACACCTATGTCCGGGTCATTGCCGAAACCTCTGACGGCAAGCACTATATGATCAAGAATTTCGTCAAGGCCTCTGGCGGCTGTGCGGCGCCGGGCCTGAAAGACCGCGAGACCGCCATGGCGCGGCTGGGTAAGATGAAGATGAAATTCGTTGATGCCGGGGTTGGCGGCGCGCCGGGATCAGCCCAGTTGATGGTCAGCCATCCCAATTATTCCGGTCTCCAGCTCGATCAGGTCAAGGGCATGATGATCCCTTCCTATTTCGTCAATTCCATCGTCATTTCTCGCGGCGATAAGGAGCTGATGAGTATTGAGGGTGATATTTCGCTCAGCGAAAATCCTTCGGTTCTCTTCCACTTCACCGGTGAAGGGGTGGGTGAGCTTAACGCCGTGGTCAAGGATTCAGAGGGCGGCGTTTTCAAGAAAAGCTGGCCAATCCCGCCTCGGGTGGACGGCTAAACACAAGTTTCCCCTGGGGGAACAGGGCCCGTGGTTAGAGAAGTCTGCGAGCATGAAGAAGTCTGCGAGTATGAAGAAGTCTGCGGGAATGAAAAAGGGGCGGCGGAAGTTTTTCCGGGGCCCCTTTTTTTATTAACCGCTTGTGCCGGGGCTCAAGTCTGCCCGCGGACATCAGAAACGTCGCGTGTTAGAAGCACTTGAGAATGGCACCGGCCTCGGCCCGGAAAAGCCCTTCCAGCTTTTCCTTTTCCATGCGCACGCTTTTATAGAGGTCGGCATTCGGGGTCTGAGCCTGGCGGATGGTGAGCACCGTTCTGGCACCGAGGTATTCCTCATAGCTGATGCGTGAGGCAATGACATCGATAGCGCAGGAACATTTTTCAAGATATTCCGGCGTCATGTTGTTGGTGCCCATGCAGGCAAAAACGTATTCGGCACGGTCCGCAGTCGGAAAATCGTTAGTGGTTCTGAGCTTTGCCTCGGCAGCGCTATAGGCAACGAGAATGGCCAGGGCGGGCAGGGCAAAAAGCCAGGGGCGTTTCAAAATCATGGTTTTATTCTTTCTTCTCATCCGTGCCAGGACAAGTGCCCGGCAGAGTTACCCTTTGAAAGGGGATTTAAACAGATTGATAAATTTGGTGAACCAGTTTTCCCCTTTCAGGGCTTCTCTGATAATCACTTCCGTTCCGACGAAGTTTACCGTTTCAACAGACAGGGGGTCGCCTTCGTTTTCGGACGGCGTTGTCGCAGTGATGCTGTAAATGCCGCCGGGGACGTTTGGGGACGTGACGACGATATATTCCTTGTTGATAAAGCGCAGGAACCGTTTTTCAAGTCCCTTGGTTCCTTCAAACAGGGCCAGGGATTCCCTGGTAAAAGGTTTGACCCGGATTTCCTTGCCGTCCACTGTTTTGCCCTCGAAGGGAAAATTTATCGGGGTGACATGGGCCAGGCCAGCCAGGGCATGACGCACACGGTTGCGGAAAAACAGAGCGTTGCCTCCGGTCATTTTCTGCATTTCACGGGCGTCCCGCTCAAGAAACAGCATGAAGAGGGGGTTGCCGGTAAATGACTTGTAAGAAGGAAAGCGGACCTTGCGTTTGCCAGAGAGGAACTTGAACGACAGGTTTTTGCGTCCCGAAGGAAGAACCTTGGTGACCAGGACCAGAACTCGGCCTTTGAATTCGTTGTCTAGGGAGCCTTTGTGCTCGAAATCGTAAATGATCTCGGTTGGGACATCGATCGATTCCAGATGATTGGTTGAAAAGAGCTCGATATTGGCCTCGGAATAGGGATTGGACTCATCCGGGGTGAAGTCGATTTCAGCGGCCTTTTCACCGGCCACAGCCGGGGCTGAGGCGGAAACGATTAATAGGGCGCTAAGACCGCAGAAAGCGGTCGCAGCCAGGAGGATGCGTGGGAAATGATGAAACAGCTTCAAGTCTAAAAACTCCTCAACCGGATGACGTCAATAAGGCTCATCCCGTGGCCTATTATTAAGACAAGGAACGGCTGAACGAAACCTGAAGACCCTTGGAATTACTTAATTCCTCAGGGTCACCCATAAAATGCCGGAAATTATAAGTAAAATAAAATCAGCTTTTCGTGAGCGAAGTCTTATGCCATGACGGAAAGAGACTGTCCATGGTCGTGCCGGAAGACATAAATTGCTGGCAGGGCAGGAATTTGTTAGGTTGGCTGGGAAATCGGGGCGTTTTTTAGAGATGAACCCATGATAAATGGCAAGGCACCACAACAGCAGGCAGGTGACGAGGGGGTGGAAAACCACTCCGGCGTTGGCGCACGCACGCTTGTCGGCCCCTTTCTTTACCGGGTTTTTGTGCGCGATCTCACCCTTACCGGCCTGATCGGCATTCACGATTTTGAGCATGAAACGCCCCAGCGGGTGAGGTTTAATATCGACCTTCAGGCTGAGGATACCTGTGCATCCGCCGCAGACAGGATCGAGAACGTGGTGTCCTACGAGGAAATCGTCAATGGGGTAAAGGCCCTGTTCGCTCGGGGACATGTCGGGCTTGTGGAAACCCTGGCTGAAGATATTGCCGTTCTGTGCCTTGAAGACACCCGCGTCCGTTCGGTGCGTATCCGGGTCGAGAAACTGGATGTTATCGCCGAAACCGAGAGTGTCGGGATTGAGATTGAGCGCAGTGTGCAGGGTGTCGCCTCGGGGTTGAGCAAGGTTATCGCCCTTGGGTCCGTGCCTCCGGACAAGGCCTGAGGCTTTGAGCCCGGTCACCGGGGCGCCCGGTCACCGGGTGTAAATTCAAATGAAATTCAGATGTGGATAATCAAACTGGGCGGGAGCCTGGCGGCAAATCCGGAACTGTCAGACTGGTGTCAAATGCTTGCCGGGCCTTGCCTGCAGTCTGATTTGCGGTCTGTCGTTGTGGTCCCCGGTGGCGGGCCGTTTGCCGACGTCGTGCGGATTGCTCAGAAAACCCATGGGTTTGATGATGAAACTGCTCATTCCATGGCGATTGCCGGGATGGAACAATACGGGCGGATGCTGCATGGACTTGCTCCGGCCCTAAAGCCAGCTTTTGACCTGGATGATTTTACCCTGGCGGCGCAAGAGGGCCGAACCGCGCTGTGGATGCCACAGACGATGACACAGGCGATGGCGGGGGAAAGTGCCGATATACCCCGGGACTGGGAAACGACGTCGGATTCTCTGGCCGCCTGGCTCGCCGGGAGGCTCAAGGCCAGCCGCCTGGTGCTGATTAAATCCGCAGAACTCCCTGTTCCTGAGACGGACGGTGAGGGCGCAAATGGTCTCGCCCTGTCCCGGTTGCAGGAGACTGGATTGATCGACCGGGCCTTTGGGAATTTTGCCTGTAATCGTGGATTTGATGTTTTCTGTATTGGCCCCTCGGGGCGCTCGCGCCTGATGGCTGCCCTGAGTGGAGACGGAGACCCCGGCGTTTTGGTCGACACCACCGGGTGATCGGCCTAAAAAGAAGACAATTTAAAGTTGGCCGTTAATGCAAAACGATAAGGGCAAGAAAATATGTCGGAAGAAAAGAACGCGCAAAGATGGGCCTGGGTGCTAACCGGATCGGGGCATTTTTTCGACGAATGTCTTGAAATTATGGGCGGGCTTGAGAATTGCGACATTTTCGTCTCCAAGGCGGCCGAAGAAGTGTTGCGGATGTACGGGCATAAAAAACCCTTTTCCGAAGACACCCAGATTTACCGTGACACCACCGCCAGCGCCGTTCCGGTCGGCCAGTTCTATAAGGGCCGCTATCACACTCTGGTGATGGCACCTGTTTCCAGCAATACGGTGGCCAAATGCGCCTTCGGCATTTCCGATAATCTGGCGACCAATATTTTTGCCCAGGCCGGGAAATGCCGTGTGCCGTCGATCTATTTTGCCTGCGACACTGCGCCGGAACTGGAATCGATGGCGCCCAAGGGCCTGGTCAAGGTCTATCCCCGCAAGGTCGATCTTGAGAATGTCGAGCGCCTGAAGGATTTCGAGGACACTCAGGTCGTCGATAGTATGGCGGCACTCGAAGCGGCGATCCGGGCGAGGCAGACCGAATTGTCGGGCAAGTAATGTCTGAAAGAATTCTTTTTCTGACCGGAAGGCTGGCCGAGCCGCAGCTCCATCGCGTGCTCGATTCCATGCAGCCTACAGATTTCGCCTATCAGGTCAGGAATATCGGTATCAGCGTCGCTGCCTTGATGACTCCGTCCCTGATCCAGCGGCGTCTTGCCGACACCGACGGTGCCGACCGCATTCTTTTGCCTGGACGATGCAAGGGTGGGCTTGATGGGTTGGCTGATCATTTCGGTGTGCCGGTTGAGCGCGGGCCGGAGGATCTGAAGGATCTGCCCGTCTTTTTCGGTCGCCATGGGGAAAAACCGGACCTGTCCGGTCATGATTGTTTGATCTTCGCCGAGATTACCGACGCCCCCCTTCTTGATGTGGCGGCGATTATGGCGCTGGCCGCGACTTATAAAGAAGCTGGCGCAGAAGTGATTGATCTGGGGTGCCTGCCCGACACCCCCTTTCCCCATCTTGAAGAGGCGATCAGCGCTCTCAAAGCAGAGGGATATCGGGTCAGTGTTGATTCTGCCGACGCCCGAGAATTGCTGCGCGGTGGCAAGGCCGGGGCGGATTATCTTTTAAGCCTTACTGAGGAAACCCTGTCCATTGCCGATGAGGTTGATTCAGTGCCGGTGCTGATACCGGCAATTCCGGGTGATATGGACTCGCTTAAGCGTGCTATCGAGATATTTCAGAAAACCGGGCGGCCCTTTCTCGCCGATCCTATTCTCGACCCGCTTCATTTCGGCTTTACCGAATCCCTGGTGCGCTATCGCGATTTGCGCCGAGATTATCCCGATATTGATATTCTGATGGGGATCGGCAATCTGACTGAGTTGACCGATGCCGATACCACCGGCATTACCGCGCTTTTGATGGGTGTGGTCTCGGAACTCGATATTGCCGCCGTGCTGGTGGTTCAGGTCAGCGCCCATTGTCGTCGCGCCGTCAGGGAGGCGGATCTGGCGCGTCGGATCATGTCTTTTGCGAAAAAGGAAAACAGCCTGCCCGTCGGTATCGATCCCGGCCTGATGGCGCTCCACGACCGTCGGGCGACCCCCTATACGGACGGTGAAATCGCCGATCTTGCCGCCATGGTCCGCGACCCCAGTTATCGTGTGCAGGTGAGTGAAACGGGCCTCCATGTCTTTAACCGGGATGGTCATCATCGTGCGTGCGATCCGTTTTCTCTTTTTTCCAAGCTTGGGGTTGAAAAGGACGGCTCTCACGCTTTTTATCTCGGCGTCGAGCTTGCTCGGGCGCAAATCGCCTGGCAGTTGGGAAAAAACTATACCCAAGATCAGATGCTTGACTGGGGCGTGGCGGCAGATGCCAATAGCGGGGAAGATGATGAGGGGGATGCGCCGGGCCATCGTCTCGTTGTTGTCGCTGAAAAACGGGCGGCTAAAAAACGGGCCCGGAAACGCAAAGACGAAATCGGGAAAGTTAAAAAGAGTAAGGGCGGAAAAAAATAATGCCGTTGATCAGAGAAACTATCGTCACAACCCTCAGTGCGGAGGGCCAGCCCCATATTGCGCCTTTCGGCATTCATGTTGAAGAAGAGGGGCTCGTTATCGCGCCCTTTCGTCCGTCACGGTCCCTCAACAACCTCATTGCGAACCCTTATGCGGTGATTAATTATATCGACGACGTGCGGATCTTTGCCGGTTGCCTCACCCATCGCCGCCACTGGAAGACCCGGCCCGCCCAGGAGGTTCCCGGTGTTATTCTTGCCAATGCCCTGTCTCATGCTGAAGTGCGGGTGAAGAAGGTGGAGGAAGACGACTTGCGCCCGAAATTCTTCTGCGAAATGGTCTATGAAGAAAT
>JABJES010000155.1 GCA_018663165.1 Rhodospirillaceae bacterium | reverse complement strand
TCCCGGATACATTTTTGTGCGGATTTTTAGTTGCCATTTTATTGTCCTCACCTGCCCCCCGGGGGTTTTTAAAAATTGCCCCCGCGTGTCATCAAGATGACAGGGGTAACCATTGCTCATTTTAATTATTAAGACAATACGGATAATTGCAGGGGTATTAACCTTACCTCTTTTTACGTGTGTCCGGCAGCGGGTACATTTGTTTAAATAAACCCCTTTCCGGGCTCTAATGGGCTGCCCCACGCCCCTTTTGCCATGCTAGAATCCCCTCATGATCAATCATTTCGACCTTACCGGCCTCGCCCTTGTGGTGGTTGCCGCCGTGCTCTGCGGCATTGTCATGCTGCGCCTGCGCCAGCCAGCCATCGTCGGCTATATCCTCGCCGGCATCCTGCTCGGCCCCTCGGCGTTAGGGCTGGTCGAAAATCGCGACCAGATCACCGTGCTGGCCGAACTTGGCGTGTTGATGCTGCTTTTTCTCATCGGCATGGAACTTTCCCTTGATGCTTTCAAGTCGGTTTGGCGCAAGGCTCTTGTCGCGGCGATTCTTCAAATCTTCATCAGCGTCGGCGCCACCCTGACCCTCTCCTTGATCTTCGGCTGGTCCTTAGGCCTGGCCGTTCTGCTGGGTTTTGTTATTGCCCTGTCAAGCACCGCAGTGGTGATCAAAATCATCGAAGGGATGAACCTGATTAAAACCCCGATTGGGCGGATCATCATCGGGGTGCTGATCGCCCAGGATCTGGCCTTTATTCCAATGATGCTGATCCTCGGCAATCTTGCCGCTGACGGCATCGATCCCGCCGGTCTGGCCAAAATCATTCTTTCGGTTGGGCTTCTTATCGCCATCGTCGGTTATCTCGGACGGCGGGAAAAGGTTGAGTTGCCTTTTGCTAAAATGGTCGCCGGATATGCCGATTTAACCCCCTTGCGCGGCCTGGCCTTATGTTTTGGCAGCGCCACGGTGACCGGCCTGCTCGGCCTTTCACCCGCTTACGGTGCCTTTCTCGCCGGGCTTGTCATTGGCAACAGCACCGAACGCAAGGCGATGAAACACGGCATAAAGCCGATCGAGAGCATTCTGATGATGGTCTTTTTTCTCTCCATCGGCCTTCTCATCGACCTTGCCTATGTATGGACGCATCTGGGCACGGTTCTGCTCATCTTATTCATGGTGACTATATTTAAATCATTGATGAATATCGGCATCCTGAGATTAACCGGCGAGCCCTGGGCCCATGCCTTTATCGCTGGTATCCTGCTCGCCCAGATCGGTGAGTTTTCCTTCCTTCTCGGACAGACCGGCGTTGCCTCGGGGCTGATCAGCAGGGCTGACGGCGATCTGGTCATCACGGTTGCCGCCCTGTCTATCGTGATAACGCCTCTGTGGCTGATTACCGCCCGGCGAATCTTACGCTTTGTCATCCTCGGTGCCACCTCGGGCCGGGAAGTTATCCGCCTGCTCTTTGGCCGCCATGCGCCACAGATCTTCGCCTTTACAGACAGGCTGGGCGAAATGGCGGAGCGCTGGCTACCCAAATTCCTGCGCCAACGGCTGGCCCGCTCCCCCCTGTTCAAGGATGAGGATGGAGACGAGGCGGACGGGGAAAAAATTGTCGATGTAGATTGGGAAGAGGTAACCCCGGACGGCAAGGAGCTTAAGAAAAAGGGGAAAGATGCCTGATTTCTCTCTTGAAGATGGGCTGACCGGACCGGTTGCCGGCATCGACGAGGCCGGGCGCGGCCCCTGGGCCGGACCGGTGGTGGCGGCGGCGGCCATTCTTGATCCGACCCGTCTCGATAAAAACCTTCTGGATGGGCTCGACGATTCAAAAGCATTAAGCCGTCAAAAACGCGAAAGCCTCTACAGCGCGCTTTTCGACCTGCGCGGCAAGGGTGTCGATATCGGCATTGGTGCGGCCAGCGTCGTCGAGATCGATCGGATCAATATCCTCCAGGCAACAATGATCGCCATGGCCCGCGCCGTGGGCTCGCTATCCCGGCCCCCGGCCTGCGCCCTGATCGATGGCAATAAGGCACCCCAATTGCCGTGCCCCGCCCATACGGTGATCAAGGGGGACGCCAAAAGCCTCTCCATCGCCGCCGCCTCGATTATCGCCAAAGTGACCCGCGACCGCATTATGACAGCCCTGGCGCGACGCTATCCTGCCTTGGCTGGGAGACCAATGCCGGCTATGGCACAAAAGCCCATCAGACAGGATTGAAGAACGTCGGTATTACCGCCCATCACCGGCGCAGTTTCAAACCGATCAGAATGTTGATTGTATCTGTTCCAGGCCACGACACATGATGTTGAGTCTGGTGAGTCGCAGCATTCGCATATCTAGTTAAGGCGTTGATTCCACAAAATTTATCTTGACCCGGATGGGCCAGCGACTCACTGTTGTCGGCCATGGCCAAGATAAAAAACATAAAAACGAACCGGATTCTCCAAGGCGATAGCATTGAGTTGATGAATGGGTTGCCGGAGAAATCCGTCGATCTGATCTTTGCCGACCCGCCCTATAACCTTCAGCTCGAAGGCGATCTCCACCGGCCCAACAATTCCCTGGTCGATGGGGTTGATGACGCCTGGGACAAGTTCGACGATTTCGCCGCCTATGACCGTTTTAGCCATGCCTGGCTGTCGGCAGCGCAGCGCATCCTCAAGGATGACGGGACGCTCTGGGTAATCGGCAGCTATCACAATATTTTCCGCGTCGGCACAACCCTTCAGGATCTCGGCTTCTGGATTCTCAATGACGTCATCTGGCGCAAGTCGAACCCGATGCCGAATTTTCGCGGCAAGCGTTTCACCAACGCCCATGAGACCTTGATCTGGTGCGCCAAGGACAACAACAAGCGCAAAGTCACCTTCAACTACGACTCGATGAAGGCGCTTAACGACGACGTGCAGATGCGCAGCGACTGGGTCATCCCGCTCTGCACCGGTGGCGAACGCCTAAAAAAGGACGGCATAAAGGCCCATCCGACACAGAAACCAGAGGCCCTTCTCTACCGAATTATCCTCGCCGCCAGTAATCCCGGCGACCTCGTGCTTGATCCCTTTTTCGGCACCGGCACCACGGGGGCGGTGGCAAAAAAACTGGGGCGGCGTTATCTCGGGTTAGAGCGCGACCCCAGCTATGTGGCCCTGGCAGAGGAACGGCTCAGAACAATTAAAACGGAGACCGATTCCGAACTTCTGGTCACGCCTTCGAAACGCAACGAACCCAGAGTACCCTTCGGCACGCTGGTCGAACGCGGCCTGCTATCGGCTGGCGACACTCTTTACGACCAGCGCAAAAAGTTCAAAGCACGGATCAATGCGGACGGGTCACTTGGCATGGGCACAACCCGGGGCTCAATTCATAAGCTCGGGGCCCATGTACAAGGTGCGCCGAGCTGCAACGGGTGGACCTTCTGGCATTTCGAAACCGATGATGGTTTGCGGGAAATTGATGTTCTGCGGCAAAAAATTCGCCAGGAAACACCCTAAACGGTTTTAGCCTTCCGTCTTGTCGGCCAGAGCCGCCGGCAAGGTCAGCACGACGGCCAACCCGCCTAAATCCGAATCCTTCAGCTCCACACCCCCCCCATAAAGACCGGCAGAATCGGTGACGATGGCGAGGCCTAAACCGCTGCCCGGCTTGGCCTCGTCCAGTCTGTGGCCACGGGCAAAAACTTCTGCCCGTTGCTCGGGCGCCAACCCAGGCCCATCATCCTCAATAGTGATTGAAAGTTTAGCGCCTTCATCGGCAAGGGTGATCCATATCCGGTTCTTGGCCCATTTACAGGCGTTATCGATAAGATTGCCGAGCATCTCTTCAAGATCGTGGCGCTCACCGCGAAAACAAAGTGCGGGATCACCCTTGATCTCAAGCTCAATTGCCCGCTCGGCGTGAATCCGCTTCAAGGTCCGGCGTAAATCTTCAATAACAGGCAAAACCTCTGTGCGCTGGCCGAGCACGCCTGCCGCAGCCGCTGTCTGCGCCTTGGCCAGATAATGCTCGACATGTCGTCGCATCGCCTCAGTCTGCTTGCCGACGGTTTCGCCCAAAGCCGATTTATCCGCCACCGTCGCATTGGCCAGAACCGCGAGGGGCGTTTTTAAGGCATGAGCGAGATTGCCGACATGGGTCCGGGCGCGCTCCAGAACCTCTGTATTGTGGTCGAGTAGGCCGTTGATTTCATCGGCCAGGGGCT
>JABJES010000234.1 GCA_018663165.1 Rhodospirillaceae bacterium | reverse complement strand
CTTTGCAAAGGCAGCGTAGTCCGTAATACCCTCTTTTTTCATCAGGGTCGGGTTTGTCGTAAACCCCCGGATCAGGGGGTTGGCCGCCAGTTTTTTAACGCCTTCAAGATCGGCCCCATCTGCAAAAATTTTTATCTTCAGTGCGTTAAGCATATTTGCCCCTTATTTCAGAGTCATGGAAAGAATATGCCGAGCTGCTTCCGGCAGGTCAGCAACAAAATGGTCTGGGGTTTGGCGCAGAGACTCATCGTAACCTTGGTCGATAAAATAGGTTCGGCATCCCGCGGCATGTCCGGCATCCACATCCCGCCACCTGTCTCCGACCATGAAACTTTTACCCAAGCTGATATCAAATTCTTCGGCCGCAGAGAGCAACATGCCCGACAATGGCTTTCGGCAATCGCAGCCATCTGCCTCAATGTGATAGCAAACTTTCACCGCATCAACGGCAATTTCTGCGCACATCTTATCGTGCATAGCCTCGACGACATCCCTGGTTTGGCGTCCGGCACCGACATCGGGCTGATTGGTCACAACAATGATGGACAAGCCCGCGCCACGAAGATCCCTAGTCGCCTGGGACACACCAGGAAGAATTTCAAACTCATCCAGATGGAGTGGCGCGTAGGGTCGCCCATTCCGCACGATCGAACGGTTAATCACTCCGTCCCGATCGAGAAACACAGCCCGACCTTCTCCGCCGGCAGTTACCACTTGGTCTCTTTTACTTGGAGCTCCGGATGACTGACCAACGCGTGCCAGACCACCCCCTGAAATCCTTCGGTAAGAGGCGTCACCAGGCCCGGGTCGACGGTCGGGATAACGACGACATTATCCCCGACCTGCTTTGTATGCCCTCCATCGCGCCCGACAACGCCAAAAATTTTCATGCCTCTGGACTTCGCCAGATCAAGCGCCCGGATAATGTTGACCGAAACCTTCTTCTCAGCGTTGCCGCCGCCGACTGAAAAAACAAACACTGCGTCTTTTTCATTGGCGCGGCTGATCTGGAGATATCCCTCGAATACGGTCTCCCAGCCCTCATCGTTGGTCCGCGCCGTCAATTCGGGAACATTATCCGTCGGTGCATAGGATTCGATCCCGCACAATTTTCTGAAATCGTTGACTGCATGGGAAGCATTTCCCGCCGACCCGCCGACGCCGAGGACGAAAAGACGCCCGCCTCTTTCCCGCAGATCCCGCAATCCAGTGACAAGGCCTTCAATCTCGTTCGGGTCAAGAGATGAGCAAATTTCTCCCGCAAGTTTCAGATAATTCGCACAATGGGTCATTTATCGGTCTTCCTTTTTACTGTCGCTCCAGACCATCCCGGGGACAAACTGATCGCCGGTCCTGTCAGGACGCCGCCGAAGGCCCCAGATGTTCAAACCAAGTCTTGGTTGCGCCAGCAATGGATTCCGGCTCCCACAAGGGGGCCTCGCGCCAATACTCGATATTCTCAAGCACCTTGCCGACGCCGTCCTCAAAACTCAATTCTGGCTTCCACCCTAATTCGTTGGTGATTTTTGTGATGTCCGCCCAGGTACAATCCGGCTCGCCGGGGCGCTTGGGGATATAGGTCACATCGCCGTCGAGAAGTTCGACCAACCGGTTGACCGGCTGGGGGTTGCCGGCGCCAAGGTTCCAGACCTCGCCGGTCCTGTCGGTTTCGGCGGCTGCCAGAAAGCCCTTCGCCACATCGGTGACATAAAGAAAGTCTCTCGTCTGGGTGCCGTCGCCAACGACAGTAAAGGGTTTTTCCGCCAGCTTCTGGCGCAGAAAAACACCGAACACTGCGCCGTAAGCCCCGGACGTGCGCGAGCGGGTGCCATAAGCATTGAAAATGCGCACCGAATTGACCGGCAGGCCGTAAACCTTGTGCCAATGAAAACAGGCCTGCTCACCCTGATATTTAGACAAGGCATAGGGGTATTGTGTCTCGATCGGATGGGTTTCCGTGGTCGGCGTCTCGGCCAGCCCGTAACAGGATGACGAGGCCGCATAGACCAGTTTTTCAACGCCTGCGGCCCGCGCCGCCTCAAGCACCCGGACCGTGCCCTGAACGTTGACCTCCATGTAATCAACCGGGCGCTCGATCGACGGCACGATATCGCCAATCCCGGCAAAATGAATGACGAGCTTAACTCCCTTGAAGAGGGCATCGTCGGGATCGATCTCTCGGATATCCCGCCACTCGCAGACAAGGTCGGAATTGCCACTCAGATGTTCGAGGTTACGCTCGCGCCCACCGGTCAAATTGTCGATAACCCGCACCGCGTATCCACGCTCAATCAACAGATCGACCATATGGCTGCCGATGAAACCGGCGCCACCGGTCACCACGGCGATGGGCTTGGGTGTCGTCATGCTGCGTTCAGTTCCTGCATCTGGCGGACATTGAAATACCAGGGATTATCGAAACTGTCGAGCAGCTTGCCGTCGCGAAAGGCTTTGCACAGATCGCGCACCGCATCCTCAACCGTGAACTTAGGCTCGAACCCCAGCATATCTTTGATCTTGTCGGAATTGACCCGGTAGGAACGATTGTCGTCACTCGGCGTGCGGTCGATCTCGATGGGGGCAAGGTCGGGAAACTCTTCCTCAACCACCTTTTTAACCTGTTCGGCGATTTCCATCACCTTGAGATTACGGAAACCGACATTAAAGGTCTCGCCGGCAATCTTTTCAGCCGGCAGGTCGAGCATCAGCTCATAGAGCCGCACCATGTCTTTTATATGCAGATTAGGCCGATACTGATCGCCACCAAAGACCATGATCTTGCCTTTGTTCACCGCATGGTTGGTAAGGATGTTGACGGTCAGGTCAAGCCGGGTGCGCGGGGAATAGCCACAAACCGTCGACGGGCGAATGGTCACACAGGTGAAGTCCGGGCTTTGATGCTTGAACAAAAGCGGCTCGCACATCCCTTTGAACTTGTTGTAATGGGTCAGCGGCACCAGGGGATGATCCTCGCGCACGTCCGGGGCATCCGAGACGCCGTAAACCGAACTGGTCGAGGCGTAGATAAACCGCTTCACACCGGCTTCTTTGGCCGCGACGACCATGGGCTCAAAACAGTCGAAATTGATCGAGGTGGACAGGCCGTCATCAAGTTCGAAACTGGGATCATTGGAAATGCAGGCCAGATGAATGAAGGCGTCGGCACCCTCACAAGCTTGCGCCAATTTTGCCGTGTCCCGGATATCTCCTTCGATCACGGTGAGCTCTGGATGGTCGAGGGGCAATGTCTCTTTACCGAAATAGAGGGTGTCGTAGACGGTGACGGTATGCCCGTTATCGAGCAGGGTCGGCACTAAAAGATTCCCCACATAGCCGGCAGCACCGGTAATAAATACGTTCTTTAACAAGAATGAAGCCTCCCTTAAATCCGAAACAATATCTCAGCCGTTCGCCTTGACGGCGGCTTTTGGTCGTTGGTCACAGCGCAACATGTCGTCTCGTTCGGCATGCCATAAATCGGCGTAGCCGCAATCCCGGTAATCTTCGAAATACGGCCCGCCGATGGTGTAATGCAGGTTTGATACCTGTTCAACCGGGACCGGGGGATCATAATCGACGAGATGATTCCACCGATGGGGAATTTCGCCGATCAAACCCTCGTTCTCCAGCCATTGGAAACGGTGTAACTCCAGCCCGCTTGCCGTATTGACGTATTCGGGTGTCAGCGCCGTGCATTTGGCGCAATTAAAGAGCATGACACTCGACCAGTTCTTTTTTTCATATTTGGTCTGGGGGGCGCCGAGGAATTTAACCTCCTCATCGGGCTCATGGTCGTGATGGACGCACATCACCGCATAACGATCGTCCCGCAGCTTCCACAGATTGGCGATGTCGTCGAGCACCAGCATGTCGCAATCCATAAACAGGGCCCAGCCCTCAAAGCCAGCGAGATAGGGTGCCAGAAAGCGGGAAAAAGAGAAATCAGTCGATTGCAGGGGGTTGCGCTCGCGCCACATCAGACCGTCGAGCTGGCTCAGGGCCAGCGGGATGATGGTGACGGGGCGGCTTGCCCGGGCATTAATGCTGTGGGCGAGGACGCTATAGGTCACGGCCTCCCGGGGGTCATACCCAATGAAGACACGAATGACATCATCTCTCATCGTCATAAATCTCCGTAAAAGGGGTGAGGGCGGCGGTCAAAATGGAAAGATTGAATGTTCCGACCGTGCGCAGCCAGAAAAACGCCCATCGGGGCGGGAATTCACACGCTGATTTCTTTGAAAAAATGTTTGTTTTCCGCAGGTTGAATGAAGATTAACCGCAGGCTACCGCAGGACGGGTGAAACGACACCAACCCTGCAAGCCCCCTCATGTTCATCACACGAACACATAATGTCAAGGCTGTTGTTCGCCACATGAACGCTAACCGTGCAATATCCTGAGGCCTGTTCCCGTTGCCCGAAAAGCCAGCAGCCGATATACCATCCAAGTGGGAAATAAACGGCTGGTATTTTCCCGCTTTGCTTTCCTTAAGCTTTGCTTTGTTTTTCTGGCCCGACCCTGCGGATTTTAGCCTTGAGCGTACGGTTTTCCCTTTTTCTTTTCCTTTTTGCCCTTGGAATGCGCTGGATCAGCCTCGCTTTTCTTGGCTCCGATGAGGCCATGTTCATGGTTGAGGATGTCAACATGTACTGGCCGGCCTCGGCCGAGATTTTGAGCCACGGCGCAAGCGCCCTTTTCACCATGGATGGCGGGACGCTCTTCATTACCGAGCGGGTGCCGGGCTATCCCCTTTTTCTCGCCTTTCTGCGCATCTTCTTTGGCGATTCCTATATTCCTATCCTCGCCCTTCAAGGCATCATCGATTCCGGCACCTGCGTTCTCATCGGCTTTCTCGGCGCCATGCTTTCCCCCCATATCGGTCGTCTCTCAGCCGTGCTGGCCGCGCTTTGGCCCAACCTCATTATCCACAGCAATTTTCTGCTTTCCGAAGCCTTGTTCCTCCACCTCTTTGTCTGGATGCTTTATTTCTCGGCCCGCTTTCTCAAGCGACCGCGGCCTCAATTCGCCGGGCTTTCCGGGCTCTTTCTTGGGGCGAGCCTGACCCTGCGCAGCGTCTCCCAGCTTGCCACCCCTGTCATGCTTGTGTTGACTTTTGCCGTCCCACTGATCCAGCGCAAGCCCTTGAAAACAGCCGTTTTTTCCAGCATTGCCTTTACCCTTGCTTGCGCCATTCCTCTTTCACCATTGCTCACCCGCAACATCTCTGCCTTTGATAGCGCCGCCCTTTCGGCCCAGAGCGGACACCACCTCCTCGGCTGGGTTGTGCCTTTGGTCCGCGGCATCGGCGACGGCACCCCCCACGATACCGCCTCCCGGCAAACCCATGAGGGGTACGCCACCTATCTGGCTGAGGAGAACATCACGCCCACCGATAACCCTTTCCGGGAAAGCACCCGGATGAGCGAATACGCGCTTGAGGAATTAAAGAAAATGCCGGCTTCATGGATTGCCCGGATCTGGGTCCAGGGGGCCGCGATCAATCTCGCCGCCCCGGCGATCCTTATCGACCCACGGGTGCGCGCCCTGCCCAAGCCCAGCTTTTACGATACCCCAGGGGCCGGGTTCGGCGCCCGACTATGGAGTTTTGTTGAAGAGAGTTCAGGCGCTTATTTCACCATATTAGCCCTTGGGATTGCCGGGGCGGGACTGGTCCTCATCCTCCAGGGCGTCGGATTTATCCGGCTGGTTCAGCTCTCGCCCTGGGCGGCGCTCTTTGCTGGCCTCATGGTTCTTTATTTCCTCGGCGTTACCGGCCCCGTCACCTCGCCGAAATACCGTCTGCCCCTGGAGCCTGTGCTGATCATCCTCACTGCGCTCGGACTTGCAGCCCCATTCTGGGCAAGACTGTGGAAAGATTTACGGCAACGGATAGAGAACCAAAAAACCTCTTAAAGCCTGAACCGACCTATCCGACAGCCCCTTGACGTTCATTGCCTGAACGCGCTAGGGTTCACGGGCTGAACAATTGGGGAGCCCCGTCAAATGGGCGAATCACGCGCATCGGAGAGAACCCTCGAGAATGAAGCCGAGATCACCCTCGGGCTTTTGAACGCGGTACACGAAAACTCTACGCTCACCCAGCGCTCGGCTGCCCATGATCTCGGCATCGCGCTCGGACTCACCAACGCCTACCTCAAGCGCTGCGTTAAAAAAGGCCTGATCAAGGCAGCCCAGGCCCCGACCAATCGTTTTGCCTATTACCTGACGCCAAAAGGATTTGCCGAGAAATCCCGCCTCACTGCGGAATACCTTTCCTCTTCCTTCGGTTTTTTTCGTAAGGCTCGCGCCCAATGTGCCGAAGCGCTTGAGACCTGCGACCAGGCTGGTTGGCAACGAGTAGCCCTGGCCGGAGTCAGTGACCTCTGCGACGTCTTGAGCCTGAGCGCCGGAGATTACGATCTGCGTCTTGTCGGCATCGTCGACCGGCGTTCTGACAAAAGCCATTTCGCCCGCCTGCCCGTTATCCGCCGTCTGGCAGACATGGATAATTTCGATGCGGTGATCATCACCGATCTCGACGAGCCTCAGACCACCTACCAGTTTCTCCTCTCCAGCCTTCCGGCAGAGCGCATTCTTACCCCCGATTTGCTTCAGGTCTCTCGCTCGGGCATCGCTCTGGCCGAGCAGATGGGCAATCAGGGAAAAGAAAAGTCATGAACCGCTGGTTCGTCGTTCAAACCCGCCCGCAAGCGGAAGAACTGGCCCTGCAGCACCTTGAGCGCCAGGGATTCAAGGCCTATCTGCCTCGTCATCTCAAGCGCCGTAGCCATGCCCGCAAGGTCGACTGGATTTCCTCGCCTCTCTTCCCGCGCTATCTCTTCGTCATGCTCGATGTGGCGGCGGCGCGCTGGCGCGCCATTCGTTCAACAACCGGGGTTTCCAATCTGATCTGTCAGGGACAAAGCCCATTGGCTGTTTTCCCCGGCGTGGTCGAGGAAATTATCGGCCGCGAGACCGATGAGGGCTATGTGGATATGAGCCAGCATCCGACTTTCCGCAAAGGCGACAAGGTGGTGGTCGGATCCGGCGCATTGTGTGATCAGGTTGGCCTGTTCGAGAGCATGGCCGATAACGACCGGGTTCTGATCCTGCTCAATCTTCTCGGTCGTCAGGTAAAAACCAAGGTCTCAATCGACGACATCTCGGCCTACGCCTAAACAAAACGCCCCCTTTCAGCCCTGAGCGATATGCCAGCGCCAAGCCGTCTCGACAATCGCCTTAAGGTCGGACATCGCCGGGTGCCAGTCCAGAACCGCTTGCGCTTTTTGCGCATCTGCGACCAGTTCCTCGGCATCGCCGGGACGCCGCCCACATTCCTTTACCTTAATCGGCCCACCGGCAAGAGCCTCAACCGCACTGATGACTTGGCGCACCGTGAACCCCGCACCCGTGCCCAGATTAAGCGCCAGGGATGGCCCCCCTTCACGCAAGTAATCGAGCGCCCGGATATGAGCATCGACAAGATCGACTACATGAATGAAGTCGCGCACAGCCGTGCCGTCAGCGGTGGCAAAATCGGTGCCGAAGAGATCAAAGCTTTCGCGGCGTCCAAGCCCGGTAAGGATCAGATTTGGAACAAGATGGGTTTCCGGGTGATGGGCCTCTCCGGTCTCTCCATCCGGGTCCGCCCCGGCGACGTTGAAATAGCGCAAAGCAGCAAACTGCAAATCCTGTCCAAGAGCGAAATCCGCCATCATCCTTTCCGCCATCAGCTTGGTCGCCCCATAAGGGTTGATCGGCAATAGCGGATGGTCCTCCCTCAAGGGAAGACTTTGGGCGGCGCCATAAACGGCACAAGTACTGCTGAAAACAAGATCCCGCACTCCGGTACGGCCCATGGCACCGAGAAGAGCCAGCATACCGCCGACATTTGTTTCATAAAAAATTGCCGGGTTGACCACCGATTCGCCGACCTCAATCAATCCTGCAAAATGCATCACTGCCAGAGGATTATATTGTTTCATAACCGCTTCGAGGCGAGCGCCGTCTCCGATGTCACCGCGTTCCAAGGGGCCCCAGCGCACAGCCTCTTTATGGCCACGGCTGAGATCATCAAAGGTGACGGGAAGATAGCCCGCCGCCGCCAGGGACTTGCAGGCGTGCGAGCCGACATAACCAGCACCTCCTGTGACAAGGATCGCCTCAGCCCCACTCATATCTTGCGCCTCTCTTCAATTTTTGCCCGAAGTTTGTCGAGCATATCATCGATGCGCGGTGACGGCACATCAACGAGGCGGCCGATCTCCTGAATGACGGTGACCAAGGCATCGATTTCCATTTCCCGCCCAGCCTCGAAATCCTGCAGCATCGATGTTTTGTGGGCACCAATTTCGCCAGAACCTGCAATACGGCGATCAACATCGATCCGAAAGCGAATTCCCAGTTGCTCGCCGATTTCCCTGGCCTCCAGCATCACAGCCCTCGCCGCGCCGCGCCATTTGTCATCGCTGACAATCTCTTCCAGGGTGAGGCCGGAAAGCACACTAATCGGATTAAGGGCGAGGTTCCCCCACAGCTTGATCCAGATATCGTCGCGGATCCGCGGACTGATCGGCGCCTTAAGGCCGGCAGCGGTGAGCGCTTCAGCAATCGCCTTGCAGCGCGCTGATTTCTCACCCCCCGGCTCACCCAGAATAAAGCGGTTTCCCTCCATATGGCGGATGATGCCGGGCGCGACGATCTCGGTAGCGGGATAGAGGACGCAGCCAAGGACGCGCTCGGGCCCAATAGCATTCCACTGGCGGCCACCGGGATCGACACTTTCCAGGCGATGATTTTCAAACCGGCCTTTCTCGCCATAGAAATACCACCAGGGGATTCCGTTCATCGCCGTCACCACCACTGTGTCCGGGCCTAGCATCGGCGCCATGGTTTGCGCGGCGAGAACGGCGCTATGGGATTTCAGAGTGATAAAAACAACGTCCTGAGGCCCGGCCTCAAGCGGCGTTCCGACGGCCCGGCCCTCAACCGTATAGGTCTCCCCCTCTTCGATCATGTGCAGGCCTTTTTCCCGGATCGCGTCGAGATGTACGCCGCGCGCGATCAGAGTGACATCCAGTCCTGCCCGGATCAGCCGCGCACCGAGAAAGCCGCCAATGGCGCCGGCACCGAAAACACAAATCTTCATGACGCCAAACCCAGCTTTGAGGCCAGCCCGATGCGCTGCAATTTACCCGTCGGGCCTTTTGGAATTTCCGCCACTATGACAATCCGCCGCGGCACCTTAAAGGGAGCGAGATGCGCCCCGGCAAATTTCCGCAAATCACTTTCAATACCTCCCCCGACTTCAGCTTCGCCCCCCACCCCATCAACAAGAACAATCGCCGCCGCCACTTCTTCGCCGAGCTTGTCATGGGGCATTGCAAAGGTCACCGCCTGGGCGACAAGGGGGTGTTTCAGCAACACTTCATCAACTTCGCGAGGCGATATTTTCTCGCCGCCGCGATTGATAATTTCCTTCAGCCGTCCAGTGATCGTCAGATAGCCGTCATCGTCAACCATTCCCTGATCGCCGGTTCTAAACCAGCCATCGGTAAAGGCTTGCGCGTTGGCTGCTGCGTTATTGACATAACCCTTGGTCACATTTGCGCCGCGGATCGCCACCTCCCCCGGCAGATTGGGGCCAAGGGTCTTTCCCGTCTGATCCAGGATGGTGAATTCGGGGCCTGCAGCCTGACCGACTGTGCCGGGTTTGCGTTCTCCCGGCGGCAACGGGTTGCTGGTCATCTGATGGGCCGCCTCGGTCATCCCGTAAGCCTCGATCATCGGCGCGCCGAAGGCCGCTTCCATATCGCTTAACAGACGCGGCGGCAACGCCGCCGAAGACGAGCGCATAAAACGCAAGCTGTGGCGCGACACGACGTCTTTGTTATGGGCCGCCCGGTCCAGGATCATCTGATGCATAGTCGGCACGGCGGTGAACCAGGTTGGCAGCACCTCATCCATAAGTGAAAAGAATTTCAAGCCGTTGAACCCGTCTGAGCAACAAACCCTGGCCCGGCCAAAAAGGGAAGCGAGCAAGGCGGCCACCAGCCCGTGAATATGAAAAAGCGGCATGATGTTGAGACAATGATCACTTTCACAAAGGCCTAACGTGTCGGCGATATTGGCCGCAGACAGACAAAGGTTGCGATGGCTGAGCGGCACCAGCTTAGGCCTTGATGTGGTGCCCGAGGTATGGAGGTAAAGCGCAATGTCGTCCGGCTTCAGTGCCGGTGGCGGGGTCACCTGACCTTGAGAAGTTCTGTCCTTGAATTCAAAAACTCCGGCAGGGCTATTTTTCACCTCGACGATTTCCGCCACGGCAATGCCCAGCTTTTCTGCCGCCTGGCGAACCCCACTGCTTTCCCCGTTGGCGACGATCACTAATCGGGCATTGAGGTCTGCCAGGAAAAATTCAAATTCTTCCGGCCCATAGGCAGGGTTAAGTGGTGCCGCGATAGCATGAGAGGCAATGGCGAGAAAACCCGTCGCCGCAAGGGGACCATTGGGCAGAACCATCACCACGCAATCTTTGCGGCCCACCCCTTGATCGGCAAGCGCGCCCCCTGTCCGCCCGATCAGACGTCGCAAACCATCATAGGTAAGCGCCGCCTTTCCCGGTGCGGTGATGGCGGGGGCATCGTCCCGGCCCCTGCCTAGCAGGAGGTCGAGGGTTTGCGGTTTATCCAAGGGTCAACTTCCTTTCCGGCACCTATTGCGGGAAAGATGTTAGCCCGTGAGGGGAAAAGGGAACAGAAAAGCCTAGGTGTTAAAATTGAACCGGCGCTCTGCCACCGGCAGGATGTCGTACTCAGCCCATTTAGACGACAACGGCTCACCGCTCAGGCCGGTTTGTCGGTAATTTTCGCTTACCGCCGCATGAAAGCGGTGGCGACCCAGACTTTCCGGCCTCCCCGAGCTGGCCTCCTGGCCAAGCATCTGGACGGCAAAAAGCGTCTCTGTGTTTACTGAAGCCTGAAATCCGGTTTCATCCCGTTCAGGCGCGCCCCTCTCTCCTGGCGGATCGAAGGTCGGCTCTTCGCGCCGGTCGGGCGGACCATCGCGCTGTTCGACCAGGAAAGGATTTTCACCCGCTTTTTCACGGGCAAGGGGATCGTTGGAAGATTGGCGAAAGGGGACCCGCCCCCCGTGCTCAGGATGCAGCGAGGTTACGTTACCCTTGCCCAAAGAGGTGTGGCGGATTCCTGGTATGGAGGAATCCGCCACTGTGGGAGGTGTGAGGCGTATGGAAGAATCTGTGCTCACGGGAGGATCATGCCCTTAAATAGTATACATTTAGTTAAAATTTTAGATAAATTTTCTTATTGTTTTATATTCCTGTCAAGACGCCTCTGCTGAAATCTGCCAAAAACCGCTGATTTCTGCTGGAATCTGCTGGAATCTGCTGGAATCTGTTAAAATCTACCGTTTTCTCTCAAATTCTTTCCTCCAAAACACCCCCTGGACAGAATTTTTTACTTATTCAGGATGATTTTTTTTCTCGTGGAATGATAATGTCCGGCATTCTTTCACACAGGCACCGGCTGTTTTTCCGGTTTTTCCTCTCGGGAGAGACGTTTCATATGACAGGTTCACCCCCTCCTCGCCCGCCTCAGCTTTCGGCAAACGACCTTGATGCCTATTGGATGCCGTTCACTGCCAACCGGCTTTATAAATCCGCACCCCGTGTGATGGTGAGCGCCAAGGGCATGTATTATACCAAGGCCGATGGCGATCAGGTGCTTGACGGGGCCAGTGGACTTTGGTGTGTCAACGCCGGACACGGGCGCGAGGAAATCGCCGACGCGATTTCGGCCCAGGCGCGCACCCTCGATTATGCCCCGGCCTTCCAGATGGGCCATCCGGGGGTTTTTGATCTGGCCTCCCGTCTGACCAGCCTCCTGCCCGGCGATCTCGACCATGTGTTTTTCGTCAATTCAGGCTCCGAAGCCGTGGAAACGGCATTAAAGATCGCCCTTGCCACCCATCGCCTGCGCGGGGAACCAAACCGCACCCGGTTGATCGGCCGCGAACGGGGCTATCATGGGGTTTGTTTTGGCGGCTTAAGCGTCGGCGGCATTCCCGGCAATAAGGAGCCCTTCGCCCTGACCCTGCCCGGCACCGACCATCTTCCCCACACCCATAATTTGGAAAAAAATGCCTTCTCCCGGGGCCAGCCGGAATGGGGTGGCGATTTGGCGCAAGCCCTGGAGGAAACCGTCGCCCAACACGGGGCCGACACCATCGCCGCGGTCATCGTCGAGCCGATGGCCGGCTCAACCGGCGTGTTGATCCCGCCCAAGGGCTATCTCGAAGCGCTGCGGGCGATTTGCGACCGCCACGGCATTCTGCTGATTTTCGATGAGGTCATTACCGGGTTCGGTCGCCTCGGGGCCTCTTTCGCCGCCGACCTTTTCGACGTCACCCCGGATATTATAACCCTGGCCAAGGGGCTGACAAACGGCGCCGTGCCGATGGGCGCGGTCGGCGTGAAAAAGCATATCTATGAAAGTTTCATGGCCGCCGATCTGCCCGAGCTCGCCGTTGAGCTGCCCCACGGATTTACCTATTCCGGCCACCCGCTCGCCTGCTGTGCAGCACTCGCCACCCTCGACATTTATGCCCAGGAAGACCTCTTCACCCGGGCCCAGAAGCTGGCCCCCTACTGGGAAGAGGCGGTGCATTCGCTCAAAGACCTGCCCTTTGTCATCGACATCCGCAATCTCGGACTGGTCGCCGGCATTGAACTTGAACCGATGGCGGATCACCCGGCAAAACGGGCGTTTGAGGTTTATCTGCGCTGTTTTGAAGCCGGGCTCCTGATCCGCACCACAGCCGACATCATCGCTCTTTCGCCGCCGCTGATCGTTGAGCGGGCAGAGATTGACCGCCTCATCGACATTCTTTCTGGGGCTCTAAAATCCCTGAACTAAGGGCTTGAACGGCGACTAAATCCGCGCCGGCTTTATTTCTTTGAGAGCGCATCGATCTGGTCTTGCAGCTTTGAAAGCCGCCCCTCCAGATCCTTGATTGCCGCCCCTTCCTTATCTTTATCCAGACCTGCGCTGCCCGGCGCATTCCCGGACGCGGCGTCATTTCCAGTTCCGGCGCTCTCTTCCTCTTCCCCAGCACCTGGAGAAAAAGGCGAAAACATGCCCATCGCCTGCTGAAAAAGAGCCATATTTTTTTTGCTCATTTCATCTAACTGGCCGAAAGGCGAAAAGTTGCCCATGGCGGTTTCCACATGGTCACGCATCTGATCTTCGTTCTGGCAAAAATTCTGCATCGAATGATCGAGATAGCCGGGCACCACATATTGCAGATTGTCACCGTAAAAACCGATGAGCTGGCGGAGGAAATTCACCGGCAAAAGATTTTGCCCCTTACCCTCTTCCTCAACGATGATCTGGGTCAGCACCGAGCGCGTAATATCATCACCGGATTTGGCGTCCTTAACGACGAAATCCTTGTTGTCCTTAACCATCTGACAGAGATAGTCGAGAGTCACATAGCTGCTGGTTGCCGTGTTGTAGAGACGACGATTAGCGTATTTCTTGATAACGATCGGTTCTGACGTCGAAGCGCCTTCCGTTTCGGGGGTCTTCTTTGCCATCTTCGTCTTTGCTCCGCAACTTGACCATCCCAACCCGATCTCTCCGGCCGCAACCGAATTCGAGCAACCTCAGAATAACAGACTTTTTATTTCAATGCTGCAATGCATTATTTTTTCCGTTTTCGGGTTTTTTTCGCCAAAATGCTAAAAAAGGGCCGCTATACTGACATCCATGTCGACGCCACCGGATATGGAAAGCTTGGCCCGCCGTTTCCTCGACCTTTGGGAGGATCAGCTCGCCGCTATGGCCGCCGATCCCGATCAGGCAGAAGCTTTGAGCCGCATGATCGCAATGAGCAGCCCCACTGCCGCTGGCTTTCCACAGTCTATGAGCGACGCCATGCGCATTTTTCAGCAAGGATTTACCCAGAATAGTGACCACACCCAAACCCAGCCCTCCCAAGAAACGCCCCCCGGCCCGGCTGGGGCCGCGCCCGCTGCCCCTCCATCTGGCGGCAGCGGCGACGAACTGGGCGAGCTCACCGCTCGGATTTCAGCTCTTGAAAAACAACTCGCCGATCTGGTCGCCGAACCTTCAGAAAAGAGCCGAAAGCCTAAGAAAACAGCTCGAAAACGTCGAAGCTGAACCGTTTTTTTTCGCCCTTCAGGCCGAAGGTGTGCGGCGGATGCAACGGTTTCTCGACGGCGTCCTTGCTTACCGCGATTATCCCGGCCACCGCGACCTGATCGACCCGCCGGCAATTTGGACAGAAGGCGGCTCGCGTCTGCTCGATTACGGCGCGACAGAAGATATAGCGCCAAATAAGCCGTCAAAAAAATCGTCTGCAAAAGGGGCCGCCACTCCTCTTCTCGTCATTCCCTCGCTGGTCAACCGCTATCAGGTTCTCGATCTGTGCGAAGACCACTCTCTGATGCGTTATCTCACCGCCAATGGCATTCACCCGCTGCTCCTCGACTGGGGGACACCGGGGACGGAAGAGCGGAACTATTCCCTCACCGATTATATTGCCGGTCGCCTGTCCCGCGCCCTTGACGCAGCCCTCGACATCTTCGGCCAACCACCTGTTGTATTGGGCTATTGCATGGGCGGTTTGCTCGCCCTGGCGCTTGCCCGGCTGCGGGAAAAAGACATATCGGCGCTGGTGCTGATGGCCACACCTTGGGATTTTCACGCCGAACGCACCCAGCAGGCCCTGTTGGCGGCAAGCGCCCTCGACGGCCCCCTGGGGCTTTTCATCGACCAGATGGGTGAATTGCCGGTGGATATTCTCCAATCCCTGTTTGCCGGCCTCGACCCCCTGGGTTCGGCCCACAAGTTTTCCCGTTTTGCCGACATCGCCCGACACGAGACAGACGAAAAACCACATAAACCTCACAGCGCCGATGTTTTCGCCTATCTGGAAGACTGGCTCAACGATGGCGTGCCGTTAACCGGCCCGGTGGCGCGGGAATGTCTGGCTGGCTGGTACGGGCGCAACGAACCCGGTCTCGGCAACTGGCACATCGCCGGCAAGGCTATCCGCCCACAAGAGATTTCTCTTCCCGCCCTCGTCATGGTGCCCGAACAAGACCGCATCGTCCCCCCGGCCTCGGCCCTTGCCCTGGGCGAGGCTCTGCCACGGAGTGAAATCCTCCGCCCGCCCCTGGGCCATATCGGGATGGCGGTCTCCAGCCGGGCAACGGAAACCTGCTGGACGCCCTTGGCCGACTGGATTCGGGCACAAAACCCACCTAAATCGCAATAAATGGCGTTTTTTTTATAAAAGTTGCGTTTGAACCTTGCTCTTTGGGGGGATGAATCAGTAGTTTCCCCTCCGGGACAGACTGGATGGAAGGGATCCCCCTTCGCCAAGGGTACAGGAAAGGACTTAAATTTATGAGTGATATCGTGATTGCCGCTGCCGCACGCACCCCGATCGGGGCGTTTCTTGGCGGGTTGAGCAGTGTTTCAGCCGCCTATCTCGGCCAGGTGGCTATTGAAGAAGCCCTCAAACGAGCCGGTGTTGACGCAGCCGACGTGGACGAGGCCATCATGGGCCAGGTTCTCACCGCAACCTGCGGCCAGAACCCCGCCCGTCAGGCCGCCCTTGGCGCCGGTATTCCGGCCGACAAGACAGCCGTCACCATCAATCAGGTCTGCGGATCAGGTCTGCGCGCCGTGGCCATGGGCTATCAGGCGATCAAGGCCGGAGACAGCGCCATCGTGGTCGCTGGCGGCCAGGAGAGCATGAGCCAGTCGCCCCACGCGGCTAATCTTCGTCTCGGCCAGAAAATGGGCGATCTGAAATATATCGACACCATGATCAAGGACGGTCTGTGGTGCGCGTCGAACGGCTATCATATGGGCAACACCGCCGAAAACGTCGCCAAGCAGTGGCAGATCACCCGCGAACAGCAGGACGAATTCGCCGTTGCCTCCCAGAACAAGGCCGAAGAAGCCCAGAAGGCCGGCAAGTTCAAGGATGAGATCGTGCCCGTCACCATCAAGGGCCGCAAGGGCGACACCATTGTCGAAGACGACGAGTATCCCCGTCACGGGGCCACCATCGAAAGCATGACCAAGCTGCGTCCTGCCTTCGATAAGGAAGGCTCTGTCACTGCGGCCAACGCCTCGGGCATCAATGACGGCGGCGCTGCCACCGTTCTGATGACATCGGAAGAAGCCGCCAAGCGGGGCATTACGCCGCTTGCACGGATTGCCTCTTGGGCGACCGCAGGAGTTGATCCTGCTGTTATGGGCTCCGGCCCGATCCCGGCCAGTAAGGCTGCCCTTAAAAAGGCTGGCTGGACCATCGACGACCTCGATCTGATTGAGGCCAACGAAGCCTTTGCCGCACAGGCCTGTGCAGTGAACAAGGAAATGGGCTGGGATACGTCCAAGGTCAACGTCAATGGCGGGGCAATTGCGCTCGGCCATCCCATCGGTGCCTCGGGGACACGGGTTCTGATCACCCTGCTTCACGAGATGCAGAAACGGGACGCTAAAAAAGGCCTGGTCACCCTGTGT
>JABJES010000177.1 GCA_018663165.1 Rhodospirillaceae bacterium | reverse complement strand
TTCTCCGAGGGGATCTATTTGCGTATTGCCTTCAAAGCAAAGACTATAATTTGGGCCCATATTTAAGCCCAATGGATTCCCGGTGGGAGCAATCTTCTTGATTGCGCTCATAGACGCATAAAATAGAGGTCCCCAGCGCCTTTCCGGTTTGGGAGTTTTGATGTGGCCACCCTCTACCAGAAAGTGATTATCATATAATCTTTCGGTATATGTAGGGGAGGAAAAACTCTTGCCGCGGTCTATAGAATAAATAAAGCGGGCCAAGAACTGGCTCCACCCCGATGGGCCGCCACAGCGCTATACCCCACCATAAAACGACCGGCAAATATCACATATCTTGTGGTTATGCTTAATTTAGGGCATAAATATATGTATATTTTGGCTGTAATAAGCAAAGTCCCCCTCGTCGCCAAGAACAGGGCTCTGTGAAAATTTGCATAAACTTCCATCCCATTCGTCGAAAAGCGCCTCGACTCTATTCAGCAGCATCCTGCGATCTTTTGCCGTCACCCTGACGGCTCTTTGCGTCTGTACGACCGGCCTGTCAAACCCCGGCCACGCCCAGACGACCGATCAATTCTATGAAGAACCGGAACGCCAAATTAAGGCTGAAAAAGAAGCCCTGAAAACAGCTAAAGAGGCGGCGAAAAAAGAAGCTGGCGACCTCGGCGCACCGATCGAGTTTAAGCAAATCCTCGCCAACCCGGATAACATCGAACTCAATTTCAGATATGCCCGCCAACAAGTGGCGAGAGGCGACCTCAAGGCCGCATCGGCAACCCTTGAACGCATTCTGCTGATCAACCCCGATATCCCGGAAGTGCGGTTGTTTTACGCCATCGTGCTTTTCCGCCTCGACAATATCAACGAGGCCGAAGCCGAGCTTGATAAAGTTGCAAAACTCGATCTTCCCGCCGATGTGCGATCACAGGTGGACGGCTTTCTTGCCGATATCGGCCGACGCCGACAAACAACCCGCTATACCGCCTCGATCAGCATGGGTTTTCACTCTGATACCAACCGCAACGCGGCGCCATCTTCCAAAACCCAACTCATATTCGATAACGTCATTACCGGCGCTACACCGCACAAAGATACCGGCATACTCAGCATCGGAAATGTTTCCTTCGTCCACGATCTCGGCTTTCAGGATCGCCACGAAATTTTCGGCTCATTCACCTTTTATCAGGACCGCCAGCGGGACCTGAAGAATCTCGATATCCAGTCTTTTTCAGTGTACGCCGGAGGAACATACAAGGCCCCTTGGGCCGATATTACGCTTTCTGCCAGCGGCAGCCATATGCGCCTGTCGGGACATACCTATCTCAGACAGCTCACCGGGACCCTAAAGGTCGAGCATGAAGTTAATCCCCGTTTCAGAATTTATCTTCAAGGGCAAAATGGCTATCAGAAATTTGAGCCCGTCACCGACAACCAGACAGCCTGGTACCGCAAGGGGCCGTTCTGGAACGTCACCGGGGGACTTAACTGGGCCATGACCCCATCCCAGCAGGTTGCGCTCAGCTTCACCCATCAGCGAAAATTCGCCTCCAAAAACTATTATGGCTATCGCCGCTATGAAATCGACGCCGGACATACGCTTCTTCTCGGTAGCGGCCAGTTCCTGATTACCAGTCTCGTTTTAGGGCTGGATACGTATCAACAACCAGATACCTTTATTTCAAATACATTTCGCGTCGATCGGAACCTGCGGGCGCGCATAACCTATGGTGCGCCCCTGTCCTTTTTTAACGGCCTGATCACCGATAAGCCCCTGCCTCTCGGCATCGGCGGTCTAGTCTGGACCGTTACGGGCGAACATTACCGCTCCATATCCAACATCAAAAATTACGACTACAAGAATCAGAAGGTACAGACTCTCCTGACCAAGACCTGGCGTTTCTAGGAAACCAGGAATGATCAATTTTTATCTTGCAATCACAACAAGTTAGAGCATCGTTATTTATCTGAAGGTTTTGTGACTGAAGTCACTTCATATTTGACCAAATTTACCATAATGGCCCCCATGATTATGGCCCCCCGTTCAGGCGAACAGGATTAAGGAATAAGGAAAATGACCAGCAAGAAATACAGATCCGTATCGCTCAAGGCCCTTTTTTGCGTCCTGTCTTATGCCGCGCTGTCTTATGCCGGGGCGTCTCCTGCCTTGGCCGACGGGGAACAGGCTGGCGTCGCAGCCGCCGTGCACGGCGAGGTGCAGATTGTTTCACTGGTTGATCAGGTCGGTCATCAAATTGAAAGTGGCGAACCTATTTTTCTTGGCGATGAAATCAAGAGCGGCCCTGAATCCGGTCTGCAAATTCTGTTGATGGACGAGACGGTCTTTACCATCGGCCCCGAGAGTGCCCTTGCCATCGACAAGTTCGTCTATGACCCATCCAGCGGCATCGGTTCAGTCAGCGCTCGGGTTCTTAAAGGCACCTTCCGGTTTATTACCGGCAAGGTGGCCCAGGAAAATCCCAGCGATATGGTCGTCAAGCTTCCCAATGGGGTAATCGGCGTGCGTGGCACCATCGTCGCCGGGCGCGTTGACGGCAATGAGTCCATGATCGTCCTGCTTGGCCCCGGCCAGGACAACAACGCCAGCGCCCGGATCGGCCGGATTGTCGTCGAGGGAGATGGTAATCAGGTAGAGATCACGCGACCAGGCTGGGGAACGACGATTTCAGGCATCGGAGGGCCAGCCTCACCGGTGCAAGTGCCAGCCAGTGAAATCATCGCCCTGACGGGTTCGTTCAAGACCCAAAAGGTCAAGAAACAGGAAGATGAGGATCAATCCGGAGGTGACGAAAACCAAAAGGACGGCAGCCCTGAAAGCAAGGACGGCGATCAGAAAAACGAAGATGACAAGGGCGGTAAATCCAAAACCACAAAGAAAGGCGGCGGAAAACTCGCCAACACCCGCAATGCAAGCCGCCAGGCCGGACAAGACAAGGCCAAGGTAATTAAATTTACCCATGTAGCGGCGACCTTTGCCGAAGTGACTGAAGAGGCCGACGAGGAATCGAGCGAAGAATCAGCCGAATCGGCAAGCGCCGTCAATAATATTGCCGACGGCCAGACCTATAATAATCAACTTTTCCTGGTCCCCTCCGGCGTCTTCCACTGGAATAGCACGGGGTCCTTCACCCAGACTGCCGGCGGCGGGGGCTGCCCCTGCGTCGGCACAGCGACAGTTAAAATGAATATCGATTTCGGTGCCCGCACCATTGGCGGCGGCACTTCAGGTATCGCCATAGACACCACAGGTGCAGGCGGGGATATCAACGATGGTGCCTTGATCTCATCCTTTACCTACGATGACGGGGAAGGCGGGTTTGCAGAAGGCTATTTCAAAAATCATTTGACCGGCACCAACCCCACGTTCTTTGAACAATCCACGGGGGCTCTATTAAACTCTGGCGGAGTCATCGCCAATGGCGCCGAATTTAAAGTCATTTACGATGACAGCTCGACCAAATATGGCACCGGCACCGTAACAGATACAGTCCGCGAAGCCGGTCTCGCCCCCTAAACACCCCTTTTTGCTGTTTCTTGTCGGGTATGAGAGAGCGATTACCTGACACGGGTGCGGCAGGATAATTTCCCTTATCGTACAACCGGGCGAGGATGGGCCTTCCATCTTCGCCCGGGCTCATTTAGCATCAGTATATGTTCATGCGTTGGTTACATATTCTGCTGCCCCTGGCCATTCTTGCTCTCGCCGTGACCCTGCGATTGAGCGAGCCCACCGCCATTATCAATATCCGAGCGGATGTATTCGATACCTTTCAACGCCTCCAACCCCGTGAATACACACCTGTTCCGGTACGAATCATCGATCTTGACGATGCCTCCCTGGAACGTCTCGGCCAATGGCCCTGGCCTCGGACACAAGTTGCCGAACTGGTCGCGAAGCTGACCGAAATGGGAGCTGCGGCCATCGTTTTTGATATGGTTTTTTCTGAGCCCGACCGCACATCACCGCGCAATATCATCGAAATCTGGCCCGATATTCCCGAACTTAAAGCGCTGCGGGAAGCGACCGATAAAATCCCCGATAACGACGAGATTCTCGGTGCCACAATCGCCCAGTCAAACGTCACCACCGGGTTTGTGCTGACCAACGGGGAACTTACCCGCGATCCAGCGGTTAAAGGCACCTTTGCCATGGCCGGGGACAACCCGACGGACTTCGTTCTTAACTTTAGTGGAACCGTCGTCAATTTGCCCGAGATCGAAAAGGGCGCCGCCGGCAATGGTAGCTTCAACATGGTTGCCGCCCCCGACGGGATCGTACGCAAAGTGCCCCTTCTGGTGCGTCTGGGCGACGTTTTTTACCCAACAATTTCAGCCGAGGCCCTGCGCACAGCCCAACGGGCCAAGACCTATATTATCAAATCGTCCGGCGCCAGCGGTGAAGAAAGTTTCGGCGAGCAGACGGGAATTAACAATATCAAGGTCGGTGAGTTTGTTATTCCCACCGATGCCCAAGGCAGCGTCTATGTCTATTACACAAAGGACGTGCCCGAACGATATGTGCCTGCATGGAAAATATTTGATGGTAGCGCCGCGCCGGAGATGATCGAAGGCAACATCGTCTTCATCGGCACCAGCGCCTCGGGCCTGAAAGACCAGCGACCGACACCGATGAACCCGGTGACCTCGGGCGTCGAAATTCACGTACAGGTTGTCGAGCAAGCCTTGACCGACACCTATCTTAAACGTCCCGACTGGGCGACTGGGGCCGAGATTATTTATCTGGTCGTTCTCGGCTTGTTACTGATCTTCATCCTTTCCAAATTTGGCGCTCTGATCTCCGCCATCATTGGTATTATCATGATCGGTTCTGCCATCGGCTTTTCCTGGTATGCCTTTTCGACCTTGCACTGGCTGATCGACCCGATTTTCCCTTCCTTGATCGGGCTGATTATCTACATCGTCGAATCGCTTATCAGCTACCTTAAGACCGAAGCAGAAAAGAACCAGGTGCGCGGCGCCTTTTCACACTATTTGTCACCTGCCCTGGTCGAGCAACTGGCCGAAAATCCGGACCAACTGCAACTCGGCGGCGAAGACCGCGATATGACTCTTCTGTTCTGTGATATCCGTGGCTTTACAACCATTTCTGAACAGTTCGACGCCCAGGGCCTGACCAGCTTTATGAATCGTTTCCTCACCCCGATGACCGACATCATCCTGACCCGAGGCGGCACCATCGATAAATACATGGGTGACGCCATCATGGCTTTCTGGAATGCGCCACTTTTAGACCCTGATCACCCCCGCCACGGGGCCCTGACGGCCCTTGAGATGATTGACAGCCTGAAGGAGCTCAATATCGTATGGAAACAGCAGGCGGATGAAGAAGGGCGCAAATATATCCCTGTCAAAATCGGTGTCGGCGTCAATTCAGGCCCCTGTTGCGTCGGCAATATGGGTTCGGATCAACGCTTTGACTATTCGGTGCTCGGCGACGACGTGAATCTGGCCTCACGGCTGGAAGGGCAGTCTAAAGCCTATGGCGTCGATATCGTCATCGGCGAAAACACGCAAGTTCAGATCGGCGATATGGCGACACTCGAACTCGACCTGATACAGGTTAAGGGCAAAACAGTGCCTGCTCGAATTTTTACTCTGCTTGGCGACGAGACATATGGTCAGTCGGCTTCTTTTCAGTCGCTTATTAGCCGCCATAAATATTTTCTTGAAACCTATCGTAAACAGGACTGGGAACTAGCCGAAGATTTTCTGCAGCAATGCAGAAAGCTGGATAAGAATGGAAAATTAAGCACCCTCTATGACCTCTATACCGACCGCATTTCGCATTTCCAGGCCGATCCTCCAGGCCCCGATTGGGATGGCGTTTTTATTGCCACCAGCAAATAAGTGACCACACATATCCGCCGGACATCGATTGAATTCATAGAATGACGGCTGGAAAAACAGGAAAAGGCCCAAAAGTGGAAAAAACAAAAATAGTAATTTTGGGCAGTGGTTTTGCCGGCATGTTCACGGCCAAGTATCTTCGCAAATACGCTCCGAAGAATATTGAAATTGATCTGGTTAACGAGACCAACTATTTCATTTTCCAACCCCTTCTCCCAGAAGTTGCCGCTGGCAACATCACCGCCTCTGATGCCGTCTCTCCCCTACGCCAGCTTTTGTCGGGTGTTCATATTCGTCAGGCTAAAGTCAGAGGCATGAACTTTTCAAAAAAGACAGTTTCAGTTATCGACAACACCCAGCATATTCCCGTTGATCTCTCCTATGATCATCTTGTTCTGGCCCTTGGGCAGACTGTCAATCTGACTCGTTTTCCCGGCGTTCAGGAACACGCAATGACGATGAAGACACTGGCCGATGCCTATCGCCTGCGCAACCATGTCATCAATACTCTTGAACTCGCCGATGTGACCAATGTGCCGACGTTGAAACGCAAACTCCTGACATACGTAATTGTTGGGGCCGGTTTCTCTGGCGTCGAAACGGTCGGTGAGTTGAAAGACATGATTGACCGCACTTTAAAATATTATCCCAACATAAAACCAGAAGAGATCAAAATCATACTGGTCGAATATGCGGACCGAATCCTTCAGGAATTGCCCGAAAAACTTTCCACTTACGCAGCCAGAAAACTTGAAAAGAGGGGGATTGAAATCTGGCTTAACACGGCAACAAAGTCAGCCTCGGCGCGGATTATCGAAATGGAGGACGGGCGGATTATTGAAACCGCAACTTTTGTCGCCACAATCGGCACGGCACCCTCGCCTCTTGTCAACGATCTTGGCCTTAAAATGCAATGGGGAAGAATCGTTGTTGACGGTGCCATGAAAGTGTCCGGCAAGGAAAACCTTTGGGCGGTGGGAGATGCGGCCCTGATCCCCCTTGGGGACAAACCACCCGTCGAGGGTGAAGAACAGACCTATGCAGCGCCGACGGCCCAGTTCGCCCAGAGAGAAGCAAAAACTCTTGCCCGCAACATCATTGCCGATATTAACGGCAAACCGATGAAGAATTTTGATTTCAAACCCATGGGATCCTTTGCCTCAATCGGCCAGCACAAGGCCGTCGCAGTAATTTTTGGAATCAAGCTTTCCGGCACCATCACCTGGCTTTTATGGCGCACGCTTTATCTCGGCATGTTGCCGGGCTTAGCCGCCAAAGTCCGAGTAATGCTGAACTGGCTTCTTGATCACTTTTTTTCCCGCAGTACCGTTCAGGTGCAACAGGTTGAACGTCCGGCCGTGCGTAATGTGCGCTTCAGCAAGGGAGACGTCGTATTTCGGCCAGGGATGCTCGCCGACGGCTTTTACACCGTGCTTTCCGGTTCCTTCAAACTGGATATTGATGATCCCGACGGCGGCGAGCCCTATCAGCGCGTGCTGGAGCCAGGCGATCATTTCGGTGAACGGGTTATTTTTGGAGAGGATCTCCGCGTTGGGCATGTAACGGCGCAAGAAGATTCATACTGCATGGTGATTGAGCGTGAAGATTTTCTCCACTTCGCCACATGCTTTAAATTTCTGGAAGATTATTTCAAAAACTACATCAATGGATATTTTCCAGAGAATTTAAGGCCTAAATCAATGTCCTGTCAGGCCGACAAACCAAAATAAAAAATTATACGGATATATAAACCACCCCTAACAAAATGATTTTTGTTCACCAGGTTTACTCTCTTTTTCATCCCCTTTTATAATAAGGGAACGGATCGTCCCGATTAACGTATCGTTATCGGTCCGTGACTTTACCAGTGTCGCTGTAACATTATCCGCCAATTCACGATTCATTTCCCGCACCGAAAATACCATAACCGGAACCGGTGGCCGACCCGGTTTAGAGAGAAGCGGCAAAAGAGATTCACCAGTTCCGTCGGGAAGATTCAGATCAAGGATAACAAGATCAAAGGATTCATTTTCAATTATCTCTTTCGCATCTCTGATGGTACCTACGGGAATAATTTCGGCAATATCACCTATAATCGTCGCCACAATACGAACGATATCCGGATCATCCTCAACATGAAGAATTCTCGGCTGATCTCCATAGCGATTTTGAATTGCTGCCAAAACACCACTTAAAAGCCGTTCCGGATTAATCGGCTTTTCCATCCAATCAACGATGCCTATCGCATCACCGTTGATCTCTTTCTTTTCTTTATCTGCCTGGGCCGAAACAATAATAATCGGCAGGTTTCGCAAATGCTCCATTTGACGAATTTCACGCAGAAGGGAAATGCCATCCTGATCGGGGAGACCAAGATCAAGTGTCATTGCCACATAAGTGCCATTCCTGAGTTTTTTCTTCACCTGCCCAGCCGTATAAGCGATGTCTATATTGAACCCGGCCTGTTCGAGCAATAGCGCTAGAATCGAAGCAGTGTCTTCATCATACTCACAAACGAGTATCGTCATTTCTTCATTCGACAGAACCGAGGCTTTCAATTCATCTAAAGTTAGATGACGTGGAATATCAAAATAAAAGGTTGTTCCCTCCCCTGGAGTTGAATCAAACCCAATCGTTCCACCGTGTTCTTCAACAAGGCTTTTGCAGATACTCAGCCCCAAACCAGTCCCACCCTTTTGGCGTTCATCAGATGCATCGGCCTGGGTAAATTTCTGAAAAATACGATCATGAAAATCTTCTGGTATTCCAGGCCCGGAATCATGCACCGAGACCCTTACGGTCTTATCGGAGGCAGTTATTGATATTTTTACATGACCCATTCTTGGTGAGAATTTTGCCGCGTTGGATAGAAAGTTTGCCATAATTTGCAAAATTCTGTCCTTATCAGCATAAACGCGAACCCCTGGATGGCTACCCAGAATATCCAGTGTGACCTCACACCTTTCAGCATAGGCTTGGTTATCCGTAATAGACCTTTCAACCAGTTGCGCCAGGTCAATAACCTCAAAATTAAAATCGACTTTTCCTGATTCAATTTTTTCAATATCCAGAATATCATTAATAATGCATACCAGACGGTCGCAATTAGAATACGCGATATCGAGCATAGACTTTGCCTGATCGCTCATCTCACCCATCGCGCCACCACGCATCAGCCCCAATGAGCCGAGAATGGATGTGAGCGGAGTGCGAAGCTCATGACTCACCGAGGACACAAATTCATTTTTCAAATGGTCTACTTTACGGCGTTCTGTAATGTCACGAACAACCCCCGTAAATTTACGCTGGCCATCCACAAACATTTCGCTGACAGCCAAATCAAGGGGAAAGTCACTGCCATCCTTACGGTGCCCCTCAACCTCACGACCAATTCCAATAATTTTTTTTTCGCCGGTTCCCACGTAATTTTTAAGATACCCGTCATGTTCCTGATGGTACGGTTCAGGCATCAGCATTTTGATGTTCTGGCCGATAATTTCATTTTTATCGTAACCAAAAATATCAATAACGGCCGGGTTGACCGATTCGACCCTGCCCTTTTCATCAATGATGATGATTCCATCAAGAACAGAATCGAAGACAACATGGAGACGCTCTTCGCTGGCCGCCAGTTCGATTGCGCGCCGTCTCTCCAGAGATGACATTTCATTAATCACATGAGCCAGAGCGGAAATTTCGATGCCGCCGACAACAGGAACATAATTACCCTCTGAATTTTCTTTGTATTTTTTGATCGCGTCAGATATCTGGCCGATGGGACGCAGAACATGGCGGCGAATAAGGTAGAAAGCCATGAGTGTGATGGCGGTGAGAATAGTAAGAAGAAACGTAAATTCGGTTAAGGCCGTTCTAAGTAAATGGCGGCGGATTTGAGTGGCGTCTATGTCAATGTAAACTGCACCACGCGCCAGCTTGAAATCAATATTAGAGCGAGATAGCAAGATTGGTGAAACGTAGGCATAGGAAACCTGCTCTTTATCAAATCCTCCAAATTTACTTTCTGTTTTGATGCTCTTATGCAGACTATCTATCGCCCCTTTGATCCCGATATCGTCAAGAAGCTTACCCATAAGGGCATTCCGTGTACTGGCAATGACCCGTAAGGAATCATCCCTTACAAGGATGATCAAACGAATATTCTTGTCCCCCCCCAGCGAGCTGATGACACGAGCTATTTCATTGTCACTGTCGGCAATTTCGGCGGCATACTGAATGGAATTCACAAGGGTTTGCTGATGATCGTAGATCTCTTCTTCAAAATGATGTTCAAATTCCTCATAGGTAATCAATGCCGATATGACGATTCCGACAAGCCCAAGGGAAAAGATCGGTGCCAGAATTATCCAGTTCAGTTTTCTGAACCGTGAACTTTCTTTGAAAACACTCATTTCCCGCTGCTTACAGAATTGATCGGCCCTGAATAAAGAATATTACTCGTCTCAACTGGCTCTCGTGTCATGCCCATTTCAAACATGCTTTGAGAAAGGCGGCGCAAAGTTTGCTCGATCGATCCGCCTGGCTCAAATAAATATATCTGCTCGGATGATGTCATGAGCTCAAGCCCCGTCATGGCTTGCTCAAACTCGTCCGGCGTAACGCCTTCACGTTCAGCCATAATTTGATAGCTTTCGACTGGGTGCTCCTTGGCATATTCAAGAGCCTTGTCCCAGGCCCTGATCACAGCAGCAATTTTTTCATTCCCGCCAGCCAGGAATTCCATGCTTACGGAAAGCGTATCAACGACCTCACCTGGAATATCCGCACTGCTGAAAACCTTATGAGCGTTACCACCTCGCATTATGCTTGACGACACTGGCGGATAGGTAACCACAGCATCGACATCGCCCGACAAGAGGGCCTGCTCCATTTTTCCCTGATCCATCGAAACAATTGTCACATCCGCAAGCGATATGCCTTCTTTCTCTAAGGCTCTACCGAGAATGAAACTGTTTAGAGAGGCTGGCTCTGCTCCGATCCGCTTGCCGCGAAGGCCCGCAATATTCGTAATGTCCTTGCGGGCGAGAATGACATCTGTGCCATTGGAAAAATCTGGAATTAAAACCACCCTGGGCTTAATACCTGGGAAATGATCGTAAATCTGCAACACCTCTATCAAGGTGGATGCCATAGCGTCGATCTGTCCGCGCTCCATCGAAAAGCGCACATCCTGAAGTGACAGATATTCAATAATCTGTACGTTGACGCCCTCTTTCTCGAATAGCCCTTTTTCCTTGGCGAGATAGAGAAATTCGTACCCCGGCCAGGGGTTTATGCCGATACGAAAGGGATCGTCGGCGGAATCTTCGCAGGCAGAAAGGAGCAATAAAGTCGAAAGAGAAAAAAAACCGAGAAAACCAACGATTAATCTTTTCATCCACTCTGTCTTCCCACTGTAATTAAGCGCTTGCGGGCTCCCCCAAGGCTATGGGCCCAAGGCGGAGGGGGGCGCTTTTTATTGAGCAATTGTGCATATGGGAAGAATTATCGTCGCTACAAATTAAAATAATCATAATTCGCAGTTCAGGGCGGGAGCAGTCCAACAGCTGTATAAATATGCCCTCCGCCGAGAGTGGCAGGGGAAAGAGGAAAGCGTCAGGAAGCTAAGGCTTAGCCGGCAAAATTACGGAAATCCAGGTCCTTCAGGACCTTCGATTGACCATATTCCTTGCCCGCAATATTCGTCCAGACGAGGCTTTCCGGCGCATCATAAAGCTGATCGCAATCCTTGCAGTAGGAAAGCGCATCAAAATCATTGTCATGATGCAATTGACGTAGATTTTCATATTCCGGACCGTTGACGACCTCGGCGATGGTCTGGGTGTCGAGATGACCGAGAACGGCCTGACTGTCTTGGCCGAGGGTGAAACAGCAAGCCACTACGGCCCCTAAATGGCCGTCAAGACCACCCGCACGGACATAGAGATAAGGCGCGTTTGGTCGGCCGCAACTGCGTTTTTCGAGACCCGACCGGCCATAGGGAATGTCAGCGTAAACCCCCGACCAATTGTGCATCATCCAGACTTCACCCTCAACACCGGTGGGTTCAATCCAGTTCTTGATGTAAAGGGCGACCTCTTCCTCACGCTTTTCGGAATCGAGTATAAGATGATAGAGAGAAATCTCGGTATGACCGCCAAGCGTTTCATTAAGCTCCCTGAAACGACGGACGTTTTCACGCACTTGCTCAAAGGCGTCCCGGCCCATCCATTTCTGATAGGTCTCACGGTCATAGCCGATAGCGGAAACACGGAGAGTATCAATCCCTGCCTGGATCAGAGATTTACTCATTTCCTCATCAAGAAGAAAGCCATTGGTCACACTGATACAGCGAATATTCTTTTCCTTGGCATACGCGACATAGCGATCCATATCACGATTAAGAGTTGGCTCGCCGGACCCCTGAAGACTGACAACCTCAAGCCCGTATTGCAGGCCGTCATCTATGATCTTCTTATAGAGATCGAGGGGCAATTTCTTGAGAAACGGCTTTTCCCGACCATCGGCCTGAGGGCACATTGCGCACTTAAAATTGCAGCCACCGTTAATTTCGAGGGCGATCTGGCGGATATTGATATCGTTCTTGAGGGGCATGAAATACGTCCGAAAATCCGGGAGGAAGGGCCTTTTTCTATCACGGCAAGGGCATAAATCCGAGAAAACTTTTCACCAGCCGTAATCCCCGGAAAATCACGGTATCTGGATATGTTGCCCGCATTCAGCCCGGGCAAAAAGGGTCATCGCCATATCATCAAGAACCGGACCAACCAGACAATCCTGCCCGAAAGGGAAAACGGATTGAAGATCAAATTTCACCTTTTTCCGCCCCGAGACGACAAGAAGAGGCCGGTTCCAGGGCCAGAAAAGGCCGCTTTCAGGATCATCACTAATACCGTCAAGAAACACCGGCTCATTGCTCGGGGAAAAATTCATCGTAACCGAAGAAACAGAACCGTCCCCCAGACCAGTTACCAACACCCATTTAGATTCCCCCTGGGCAAGGGTCACACTCTGCTCACCAACCAACGCCCGCTCGGGGGGCATGCCGTGTAACCCAAGAGTAATTTCAGTTTTCTCACCCAAAGCGCGAAATCTCAGATAGAGAGGTTCTGCAAGCGCCACACCATCGCCTTCAATGGCCAAAGAGACGCCTTCCTCAAGAGGAATGCCGCTGCCATTTGTCAGGGCAAGGGCCGGGTTCATCGCCACAGCATAGGCCACACCCGCAGACGGCCCAATCCAACGATCCTTATCCGGGCGCCCCTGAAGGGAAGGCCAATAGACAGCTTTTCGTTCAAGAAGCCCGGAAAGGAGAAAAGCATTCATAATATCGTTATCGACATAGATGACCGAGTCGTCGGCGCTCATAACCTGGCGAAGACGTTCAGGCTGTCTGGAATCCATCCACGGCTCAGCGATCGCGGTCAGGCGCGCTGCATCTGGCCTTTGCAATTTGTGCATAAGGTTTGGCGCAAGCTCAGCCACCGTCCCGGCAACAAGAAGCACCACCACCCCAATCATCATAAATGCCGTCGCCAGTAGAGAAAGCCCCTCGCCCGGCCTTATGGGGAGATTATAAAAGCCGACGCGAAATGCCGATGCCGATGTTTTGAGGATGCTCGGCAAAAGCCAGAGCACGCCAGCCATGGCACCGCCGAACAGAATATAGAACATGGGAATCCATACGCGGGTGAAAGCAACACCGGAATAATACCCCTGAAACTGCACTGCGCTGGCGGCAAGCGCCAATGCAAATGCGGCTAATGTAGCGACGAGAGGGGACCGGCGCGCAGGATCAGTTGCCGTCAAACCGACGAGAAAAAGTAAAAAGACAATAAGAGTCCCCCCCAAGGTCGGCAAAATGCCTGTTCCGGCGAAAGAAAAAACAGATACAGACGCCGGAAGGGTAAGAAGAGCCTGCCACCAATTCGCCGCAACCAGGTAAAGAAAGGAACGTCCCTCGACCAGGGGGTAGGATGGAATGGAAAACTGGGGGGCTGCGACGATTAACGGCAAAACCCAGGGCAAGACAATCACTGCAGCGCCAAGGATAACAATTAGCCAGTGATGTTTTTTCCAGGGCCGCGGCAAAAAGGCCAGATAGACGACAAGAGTGACCGCCGCATAAACCCGCCCCAGAGGGTGAAGTCCGATCATCACCAGCATGGCTGGCGGCAAAAGCCAGCCCATTCGCTCACGAAAACCGGTTAGCGCCGCCCAGACCACCATGGCAACGGCCAAGGCCGCATTACTGGGATAGGGAAAGACCGTTGCGTGGACCGACATAACGAGGATGGCCAACGCCGCCGCCAGTGGCCCCCATAAGGCACGGAGCCAAAATGCCAGCCCCAGAATAAAAACAACGATCGTCGCCAATTCGACCCATTGGGAAGCCACAGCCCAGGACAGCCCCGTTTCGTGAAGGCCGAACAGGAACAGGGAATAGACGGGATGATAGACCGAGAAAAGCCGCTGGGCGATGGCGACACGGTGGGATTCCTGATGGAATTTTCCGCCCTCAACGGAAACTTCCCCCGTCTGGAGTGGATCAAGTTGTCCGCGCAGATGTTCCAGGGCGGGACAGTCCTGCAATGGACAGGCATCAAACTGGGCCGCTTTTAGAATATAGTCCATGCGGTCGTTCGAGGGCGTATCAGCGAAACCGTAACCGGGGCTATAGACAGTCAGAATCTGGGAAATCAAAAAGACGGCCAGGGCGAGAAAAAACCAGAATCCGGCCCAGAGCGACTTTCGACCGGTCGCGCCTTCCTTGAAAAACGCCAGAAAACAATCGAGAAAACGTTCCATATCAGGAGATACTTTCCCGAACAAAGCATTGCGCAAAGTGCATCATAATCCGAACGACAAGCATTGTCCCGCCCCTACCCTACCATTTCCAGAACCGGAGTCAGGTCGGGCTCGCTATCAGCAAGAAGTTCATACTTAAGAGAGTGAAGGGCAAGATTATCAAAAGCAGAATCTTCCAGGGCAGATGCAAACTGTTTTTTAAAATCCACAGCGACAGGATTTACAAAAACAGGCCCATAGCCATGGGCCAGGGACACCTGACCAAATTCCGCATAATGAGAATCCGGATAATCACTGCAATCGATAATCTTTCCTGGAAAACAGGAAAATATGATGTTGGTGGGATTATCACAGATCGCCCGCCGGGATAGGGCAATCAGAACTTCCGGATGGATAAAGGAGATGCGGGCGCGCTTAGACCCAACAATTTCAATCCCTGCCTTAATATGGACGGCATCAACGGCCAGAGGATGGGGCCGGATAAGAACCAGAGCATCAGGCCGAAGATCGCACAGAGTCTTCAGACAAAGTGCAAAAGTTTCTTCGACCGATTGGGCAGTCCGCAAGTTCACCGAGCTGAACGGCTTGGCGGCAAAAAAACAATAAATTTCAGTATCCGCAGGAAAACCCTCTTTCTCAAGATCACGATGCGCCGCAGCCACCTCGTCATCGATCAATTCCCGCCAGCGAGGGAAAAGATGCGGAAGGCCGATACTGTGCCATGGAACATTTTCGATCCGCCCGTAACGACCGCTGAGGGACACGTTGTCTTTTTGCTCACGATGGTAATAAATCAGACCATCAATATCGCGCCCGATCAAACGATTGAGAAATGAGCTTTGATGCTGGGCCGGTTTTTCCCGATTTTGCCAGACGATATGGTGCACCACATCGGGGCTGCGATTTTTCCATAACAGAAAAGCAACCCCTCCGCGCAGACGGGACAATGCATAAAAAAGGCTGTACGGCATCTGGGCAAATGGCCTTGCCTGAAAGAGAATGGGTTTGGGGCGACGAACAATCATAAAGACAAGGGAAAACAAACTCATCAGACGCCGCAAGGTGCGCCCGATAAAGCCCCCCGGACCGGCGCTGGAAAAGCATTGGAGCCTGCCGCAACGGTGCAGCCCCGCCATCAGGGTCGGATTCTTTCCGATGATGTCGTAATTCTCCGTCGAAAATGTGACAAAGCGGATGTCCCAATCCGGCCGTGCAGCTTTCATCTCCATCGCCACGGGCAAATAGGTATCGAAATCAATCACCCTGGGCGAAAGAAAGAAAATAACCATCCGGCCCTTGCCGTTACCGGAATGGGGAATGTCAGGAAGCGTTAGAGCACTCATGATTTCGGCGTGAAACTATCTGGGTCGGCCAGCGCCCAAGCCTT
>JABJES010000137.1 GCA_018663165.1 Rhodospirillaceae bacterium | reverse complement strand
CGGCTACGGAGGGCGCATGCAAAAGTTTATGCCGGTCCAGCCGTTGTCTTGAAAGGGTGTCTTCTACATAGGCACGAAGGCTTGAGAGAATCCATTCATTGATTGGCATGATAAAACCTTCCTTCGGGCGATCAATAATATCGTCCGGCAACAGATCCTTCACTGCCTCTTTCAGCATGTGCTTAACCCGCCCATGTTTGATTTTCATGCGGCCGGGAAGGGTTGCGGCATATTCAACAAGGCGATGATCGAGAAAGGGCGGGCGCACTTCAACGGAGTGGGCCATCGAAAGCCGGTCTACGAAGGAAAGAACCTGATCAGGAAGCAGAGTCTCAAAGTCCAGAAAAAGGGCCCGGTTCAGGGGGTCTTGCGTGGCGCATTCGGCGAGAATGTTCCTCAGGAGATCACTGCTGCGCGTCCCCTGCAAGGCATCCGACATGTCGTCGGAATATAGCGCGTATTTAGCGTCGTCATCCTGGATGTAAAGGCCCATCCGTCGCTCCGCCTCATCCCCCCTGGCCAATATTCGCGCCAGCTCGTCTTGCCTGCCCTCATAGGGCGCCATCCAGGGGGTGTCGTCCGGCGAGAATTCTCCGCCCCCGGCCTCGTAAAGGCTCAAGGGGATGGCCAGACGGTGGGAGAGATAGCTGCCGAAAATCTCGTCTGCGCCATCGCCCGAGAGGGCAACCTTGACATGTTTCGAAATTAGCCCGGTTATGAAATAGGTGGACACGACCCCAGAGAAAGGCTCATCGAAGGCATTAACGATGGAGTCTATATGTTCGGGCAAGTCTTGATGGGTAATGAGGCACTCGTGATGTTCGGTTCCGTATTTCTTGGCAACGGCCATGGCCATGGCCCTGTCTTCGTCCTTTTGAGGAAAGCCGCCGTCATAGACAAGAGTAAAGGTATTCAATTTTTTAGTCCCGAGTCGGCTCATCAGGGCGACGACACTGGATGAATCGACCCCGCCGGAGAGATAGGCGCCAATGGGTACGTCCGAACGCATCTGGAGACGGACGCTGTCTTCCAGAAGCCGACGAACTTCCCAGACGGCTTCTTCCTCGTCCGTAATTTCTTTCTCCCGGAAGTCGAGTTGCCACCACTTCCGTCGCGCCACTTCACCTGCAGATGAAATTCTTATAAATTCTCCTGGCCTGACCTGTTCTATTGATTTAAAGGCACTTAAAGGTGATGGCGTATTCTTGAAAGTAAAATAGTGATGCAGGGCAATTAAATTTGGCTCCCGGCTCACCGATGGGTGGGACAGAATCGCTTTTGGTTCGGAGCCGAAAACCACCCCTGATGGCGTTTTTGAAAAATAGAGAGGCTTGATGCCGATTCTGTCGCGGGCGAGAATAAGCTCCTTCTGCCTGCTATCCCACAGGGCGATGGCAAACATGCCGTTGAGCTTCTCAAGAAAGTCCAGGCCATATTCTTCATAGAGATGAACGATCACCTCACTGTCGGCATGGTCAGAATAAAACTTATGCCCCTTCTTCTCAAGGTCGCGGCGCAATTCAATATGATTGTAGATTTCGCCGTTAAAAACTGCGCAGAGCGTCTTTTCCTCATTAAATACAGGCTGCTGACCGCTTTTGATATCTATGATCGCCAGCCTGGTCATGCCCAGGGAAATCGACTCACCTTCCCAGACCCCACTGCCGTTGGGGCCGCGATGACGAAGGCTTTCGATCATCCTGTTTAAAGCTGGCGTGTCAGCCGGGCCCGTAAATCCGCATATGCCGCACATTTCAGAAGAAGACTCTCATGGAAATAAACATTTGGGACTAAACTATTTTCTACAATCAATTCGATACTGTATATATAAAAGCATTGTGAATCGTGGGAACTCTGAATTGTGACAACCTTGGCTGTTCTTCAGCCTGGCTATCTTCCTTGGCTCGGCTTTTTCGACCAGATGCAGCGGGCGGACGCCTTTGTTTTTTTCGATGATGTTCAGTTCGATAAACAGGGATGGCGCAATCGGAACAGACTCAAGTCACCACAAGGCCCCGTTTGGCTGACCGTGCCCATTCTGCACAAGGGGCGTACGGGCCAGAATATAAACCAGGTTGAGATTAATAGCGCTGTCGATTGGGCGGGATCCCACATTAGAACGATCCGTCAGCTTTATGCCAGGGCACCATTTATTGATCTCTACCTCCCCGAGCTTGAAGAGACCCTGATGCGGGAATGGCATTACCTGGTGGATCTTGATCTGGAGTTGATTGGGCTTTTCTGCCAGTGGCTGGGCCTAGATCGCCCCACTTATCGCGCGTCAGAATTGGGAATAGGCGGAGATAGAACTACCCGATTGCTGAATCTCTGCCGCCATTTCAAGGCCGACACCTATCTCAGCGGTGATGCAGCCAGGGACTATCTGGATGAAGACCTGTTCAAGGAAAGCAGTATCCGGGTTGAATGGCAGGATTACGCCCATCCAACCTATCCCCAATTGCATGGGGACTTTATCTCTCACCTCTCCATCCTGGATTTGATTTTAAATGTCGGTAAAAGCAGTCTTGATACACTCTCTCTGAGACATGAACATAAAAATGTTCCCTAGACCGTTTTATTCACAGGTTAGCAGGGGGCCAGAGCCCTTCTATCGACCTTAAATCTGGAAAATGTGCTTCCCTTTGTCCCCGGTCAATGCTCTAAATCCATCTCTGCTTTTCGTTGTTCCTCAATGATTGACAAGGCTCAACAAGAATGAAAAAGACTATCCTTATTACCGGGGGGGCGGGCTTTATCGGCTCGAATATGCTTCACTATCTCTCCTCACATTATCCGGATTATCGTTTTATCGTGCTTGATGCGCTGACCTATGCCGGCTCTACGGACAACCTTCCTAAAGAGGCACTTGAAAGTGAGCACCCCAGGTTCAAATTTTGGTATGGAAATGTTTGTAATGCGGAGCTGGTGGATAGCCTGGTCGCCGAATCGGATACGATCATTCACTTTGCGGCCGAAACTCATGTCACCCGCTCGATTTACGACAATCTGCAATTTTTCCAGACAGACGTAATGGGGACCCATACGATTGCCAATGCCGTTTTGAAATCCTCCAAAAAAGTCAAAAGACTGATCCATATTTCAACCTCTGAGGTCTATGGCACCGCGATGAGTGAGAAAATGGATGAGAAGCATCCCCTGAACCCCATGAGTCCCTACGCCAGCGCCAAATGCGGGGCCGACAGGCTAGTCTATTCATATTGGGCAACCTATAAGATTCCGGCCGTCATTATCCGGCCCTTTAATAATTTCGGGCCTCGACAGCATCTTGAAAAGGTCGTCCCGAGATTTATTACCGGTGCCATCCTTGGGGAACCGATGGTCGTTCATGGTGACGGCGAGGCCGCGCGGGATTTCGTTTTCGTGGATGATGTGTGCCGTGCGATTGATCTGGTTCTCCACGCACCCGACGACAAGGTCTGCGGCGAGGTTTTTAATATAGCTAGCGGCAACCACCGTTCGGTCAAATCCATTGCCCAGGACATCTCCCGGTTGATGAATTACGACGAATCCAACATCACCTTTACCTATGACCGCCCAGGACAGGTTGTGCGCCATACGGGAGATTATGAAAAGGCGAAACGTGTGCTGGGTTGGGAACCGCAGAACACATGGGAAACCGGACTGGAGAAAACAATCAAGTGGTATACTGAGAACCGCCCGCAGTGGGAAAAACAGCTCTGGATGCGCCATATTCCAATTACCACGAGCAATGGTAAGGTGGATTATCACTAATCCCCAGCCAAAGCCTTTCCATGAGCAAGGCAGAATGACTCAGCTATCCGAGAAATTTAATCGTTCTGTCTCCATGCTTTCATGGTGCCACAACGAGGAAGAGCTTATCGGCGGATTCCTTGACCGCGCTGTAAAGCTTCTTGAGGATACCGTTGTTGATTGGGAATTGATCGTTGTTGATGACGGAAGCACGGACCAAACGGCTGAGATTTTATCCCAATACGCGCAGAATGAGCCACGGATAAGGATCCTCACCAATGAGAAAAACATCAATGTCGGCCTTTCCTGCCGCAGGGCCGTAGAGTCCGCCGGTAAGGATTTTCTTTTCTGGCAAACCGTTGACTGGTCCTACGACCTTAATAATCTGCGGATCTTCCTGGAGCTCCTGAACCACTTTGACGTGGTGCAGGGAATTAGGCCGACCCCGATCCGTTTGTTGAGTTATATTCCGCTACTGCGGTCGATCTATCGGGTGAAGAGCCGATCAGATAACTTTCGCAAGGCGATTGTCTCTCTATCGAACTATTACCTGCTTCGCATATTGTTCGGCGCCTCATTCCATGACTTTCAGAATATAACCTTTTATCCCACAGCCCTGGTCCAGTCTCTGGAGCTTCGAGGCAAGACATCATTCGTTAATCCTGAAATGCTGATCAAAGTATATCGTGCGGGCGCAAATGTAATTGAGGTCCCGATCTCTTTTATTCCTCGTCAGAAAGGCATCGCAAAAGGCACAAAGTTGAGTTCATTGTTGCGTTCGGTTGCTGATATTTTGAGAAGCTGGATTCGCTGGAATTTCAGGTTTAGGGAAAAAACCGAATTTTCACGCCGGAAGCGGATTTATCGCGTGGCTAATCCTTTTGCCCTCAGTGACAAGGTTTTGAATTTAGTGATTCCATTATTTAAGGAATTTCGGTGAAAGCCTGTATATTGTAACGCATTCCCCTATGCGCCCCCACCGGCGACGTGGGCCTGAGAGGGGAAAGAAAAAGGCTGCGAAGTTCAGATAAACATTCGCCTTAAGCTCCTAATTCCTGGCAGTGGGAGGGGCATTGGCAGTTAGTTTGGAGAACATCTATGGAGATTATTAAGTCTGTTCAATCATCCAGAAGATGAAGGCATCGTTGCACAATTTGGTGCCGCTGCGGGCCTGTTGCAAAGACTGATCCGATTTCCCAGCTCATATGAATGAGCATTCCATCCTGTCCTTTGTGGAAGATGAGATCAGGAGCATGGGAATACCGTGTCGGGATAAAATCTATATATCTTTTTTGAAGAGGTAGAGTAATTAAGAAAAAACTTGGTTCAGCACTAAATTTTTCTGCTGGAGAGAACATGCCTAAAGTCCACGCAACATAGAGAACTTTTCAACATGTCCTTGAACATCCTAACCGTCAATCCTGCTTATAAGGGAAAAAAAGAAATTATCTACATGCCACTCGGGCTTGGTTATGTCATGTCTGTTGCGGAACGTGCAGGGCACCATCTCAGG
>JABJES010000130.1 GCA_018663165.1 Rhodospirillaceae bacterium | reverse complement strand
CATCGTTGATATTGAACGGGTGTGGCAGAACGAAGTCAACTGGCTGACGACGAACGCCGCCCGGGTTAATTTCAGGCAGCAGCCCTTACTGTTGATCGGCATGAAGGGCGACGAATGCAAAGACATGAAACAGCTTTTCGGCGCCACCAGCCGTCATATGACCTGGCCGATCATGTCCCTGCCGCTGATCGCCACGGTCTCGGATTTGATCAACCAGTCGGTTGAGGCCTCATGGGAAAAATTGCCGGAGATAGAACGCGCCCCTTTGAAAATGACGGTGGAGGAATATCAATCCATCGCCACGGCGATCGAAAAGGGTGAGCCGATCAGTTACAGCTCGGCCAATGTGAGCTGTGCGCCTCTTGTCGATGCGGTGCGCAACGGTGCCCATCACGACATTTTAAAAACCGTTCAGTCCCATCACAATTACACCTATGTCCATTCCATGCGGGTGGCCACCTTGTTGACCCTGTTTGGTCATGGCATCGGCATGGAGGGCAATGATTTGCGCGTTCTCTCCACCGGCGGTCTGTTGCACGATGTGGGTAAACTGGTGACGCCACTGGAAATTCTCGATAAGCCGGGCAAGCTCGACGACGAGGAATGGCCGGTGATGCAGAACCATGTGGTGCGCTCGGGCGATCTGCTTGGTGATGTTCAAGACGTCACCAAGGGGGCCGTCATCATTGCCGAACAGCATCATGAAAAGATCGACGGCTCGGGCTATCCCCGTGGCCTGAAGGGGGGCCAGCTTAACGATCTGGCGCGGATGTCGGCGATTGTCGATATCTTCGGGGCACTCACCGATGCGCGGTCTTATAAACCCGCCTATCCGGCTGAAAAGGCCTTTGCCATTTTGGAGAGCATGGAAAAACAGCTCGACCAGAACATGCTGGCCATTTTCAAAGACATCTTCACTTCTACCCAACCGGCGGAAGACAAAGCGGCGGCGACCGGCTAGAGCTGGGTCGGTTCGGGGATAGGTGCCAGATCGGGGCCGGTTTTTCGTGCCTCATAGGCGGTTTCGCTTGATGGCGGGTAATTGCGGCCGCTTATCACCTTGTAACACACCCGCAGGGTATCGGCGACCATCACCCAGATAATGACGAGAAAAAAGATCGTCAAGGCGGCGTTCAAATTGGCGTTGAAGATGAGTTGTGGCGCACTCTCCAGGGCCTTGCCGGAAAGCATGCCCATGTCGATTTTTTCAGACAAATCGGCAGCTCGGGCGAGAAAGCCGACCCGCAGTTCAGGCGAGAACAGTTTCTCCAACGCCGCCCAGCTTGTCACCAGCAACAGCCAGGCCAAGGGTATGCCGGTAACCCAGACATATCTCAGCTTGCCGGATTTAACGATGATGGTGGTTGCCACACAGAGCGCAATGGCGGCCAGCATCTGGTTTGATATGCCGAACAGTGGCCACAGCGAGTTAATGCCGCCCAGAGGATCAAGGGTTCCGGCATAGAGGAAATAGCCCCAGGCCCCGACCACCAGGGAAGAGGTGAACAGGACGCCCGGATACCAGCTCGTCTGGCCCAGTTTCGGCACCACATTGCCGAGAAGATCCTGAAGCATAAAGCGCCCAACCCTGGTTCCCGCATCCAGGGTGGTGAGGATAAACAAGGCCTCGAACATGATCGCGAAGTGGTACCAGATGGCGATCATTTTATCCGACGTCGCGCCGGCAAAAAGGGTTGCCATGCCGACGGCGAGAGAGGGCGCGCCGCCGGTTCGGGCAAACAGGGTCGTCTCGCCGACCTGCCGGGCGAGGTTTTCCATCTCGGTAACGGTCACCGGAAAGCCCCAGGATGTGATGGTGGCGACGGCTTGCGCCGGGTCCGCGCCGACGATTCCGGCGGGAGAGTTGATGGCAAAGAAAATACCGGGGTCGAGCACGGTGGCGGCGATCATCGCCATGATGGCGACAAAGGATTCAAGCACCATGCTGCCATAGCCGATAAAGCGGGCGTCTTTTTCGTTCATCAGAAGTTTTGGCGTCGTGCCGCTGGAGATGAGCGAATGAAAGCCGGAAATGGCACCGCAGGCGATGGTGATGAAGACGAAAGGAAAAAGCTTGCCGCCGAAAATCGGCCCCGAGCCGTCGATGAACTGGGTCACCGCCGGCATCTTTACTTCCGGGTTGAGGATGACGATACAGATGGCCAGGGCGAAAATAGTGCCGAGCTTCATGAAGGTGGAAAGATAGTCTCTAGGGGCGAGCAACAGCCAGACCGGCATGGTGGCGGCGGCAAAGCCGTAAATGATCACCATCTTGGCGAGTTCCTGGGGGCCGAAATCAAACCATTGGCGCAATTCCGGGTGGTGCTCGATCCAACCGCCGCCGAGGACGCCGAGGATAAGCAGGGTGACGCCGATCAGGGTCGCCTCCATCACTCGGCCGGGGCGGATATTACGCATGTAAAGGCCGATCAGGATGGCGATGGGGATGGTTGCACCGACCGTCGCCGTCGCCCAGGGGCTGTGCTTCATGGCGTTGACGACGACCAGCCCGAGAACGGCGATCAGGATAATCATGATCATCATGACGCCGATCAGGGCGGTGGCACCGCCGATGGGGCCGAGCTCGTCTCTGGCCATCTGGCCCAGAGAGCGCCCGTTGCGGCGCATGGAAAAGAAAAGGATGACGAAATCCTGCACACAGCCGCCGACCACCGCGCCGACCAGAATCCAGATGGTGCCGGGCAGATAACCGAACTGGGCGGCGAGAGTCGGTCCGATCAGCGGGCCGGGGCCGGAAATCGCCGCGAAATGATGGCCAAAGACGATCCATTTATTGGTGGGCAAGAAATCGCGCCCGTTCTCCAGACGCTCGGCCGGGGTGGCGCGGGTTTCATCGAGGGTCAGCACGCGCGCTGCAATGAAGGCGGAGTAAAAGCGATAGCCCAGGGCATAGACGCAGATGGCGGCGATAACGAACCAGCCGGCATTGATGCTCTCGCCCCGGTGAAGGGCGATACCGCCGAGTGCTGAAGCGCCGAGAATTGCGACGGCGATCCACAGAACGGTTTTTATCCCGCCCTTTGCGAGACTATTGATGGCGTTCATTTTCCCCCCTCGGGTCTTTTAAGCCGGGCACCAGAGTTTCAGCAGCAGCGGTTGATCTTTTGCCATTTCTCATCCTGGTGACGGTGAAAAAAAGCCTTACGGTCGAGGGGTGCGCTGTCTGCACCACCAGAGGCCCCGTCAGCCGCCCTGAATGCCACGCTGGTTCCTTCATCGGGTCCGTTAGCGTGGGTGGCCTGCCAATGGGCCAGATAGCGCTCATAGGCATCGTCGCCGGTAAGATGGCGCAGAAAGGCCCAGAGGTCGTTCCAGAAATTCAGGATATGGATTTTCATTGTCATAACGGGACCGATTGTGCCGTTATTTTGCGCCGATGGAAAGTGCCAAGGGGCGCTATTTCCGGGCGCTATTTCTGCTCGTTCCAGAGCAGCCATTGGCCCTCAACCAGATGCTCCTGGGGGGTAAAGCGGGTTTTGTAGGACATTTTTTGGCAATTTTCGATCCAATAGCCGAGATAAGTATGAGGAAGCGCCATTCTGCGGGTCTCCTCGATCAGCCAGATGATCATGTAATTGCCTAAACTGCGGTGGCTTTCCTTGGGGTCGAAGAAACTGTAAACAGCCGACAGGCCATCACTCATCATATCGGTCAGGCAGGCGCCAATGAGATTGCCCTCATAATCACGAAATTCGGCCAGCCGGGTCTCTACCGGTGTAATTTCAATCATCTCCTGGAAATCGCCGAAATCCATTAATGCCATATCTCCATCGCCATGGCGGGACCGGACATAGGCCGTGAATAGAGCATAATTTTCTTCCCCAGCCCTGGCCTCGACGAGGGTGGCGGCAAGGTCTCTATTGGCTTTTTTGATTCGCTTGAGGCTTGATCGGGGGGTGAAATCATCTGCTTTGGCGCGCACCGGCACGCAGGCCGAACAGCCCTCGCATTGGGGGCGGTAAATCGTGTTCTGGCTGCGTCTGAATCCTGAGCGCGACAAAAGATCGACCAGCAGGGGAGAATCATCCTCGTCGATGAAGGTGAAAATGCGCTGTTCGGTGAAATTGTCGAGATAGGGACAGGGCAGGGGGACGCTGCGGTAAAAAGCCTTGTCGAGGGTGATCGGTGGACGGTTCATTCCAGACGGCCCTGTGACGGGTTAACTGGTTTTGCTTTTCAGTTCCCCCATCGCCTGGCTGCGCACAACAAGGGTGGTGGAAAAGAAATCATGCAAGGTGCGATGACGGGAATTGAACAGGGCGAGAAGCAGGATCAACCAGCTCGTAAAGGCAACGGAAACATAGAAAAGCGCCGTCATCAGTCCGGCCTGAATGTAATAGGGGCGGGTGCCGTCGAGTATATTCCGCACTTCGATCTCGAACAATCGCATGCCAAACGTCGCCGACTTTTCGCCGCCGATAAGGGTCATGTTATAGATAAAGGGGATCAGTATATAAAGTGGCCACAGCACGGGGGCGAGCAGACCGAGCGTCGCGATCCCGGCGACAATAAAGACGCTGCCAGCGAGCAAGGAGATCAGCACGATGGCGATGATATCGACGACATAGGCCAAAACCCGGCGCATCATGACGCCGCGATAAAGATCTGGATGGGTGATGGGGTCGGGTGGCTCTCCCTGCCACGGGGTGGTCAGGGCCGGGATGATTTCGCTTGATGTGGTCACGGTGATGTCTCCGATTCCAGGGGGGCTATGGGGATTGTATCCGGTGTTGCCGAGGGGGCGGGGATTACGTCTTCTGGAACCCCATCGGGGATTACGTCTTCTGGAACCCCATCGGGGATTACGTCTTCTGGAACCCCATCGGGGGTTACGTCTTCTGGAATTTCATCTTTGGGCGTGTCTTCGGTCACAGCTTCCTCATTTTCCTGGGTGATAACGTTCGCAGCGGCCTCGGCATCAAGGTGCTGGTCTTGTCGGTATTGTTCGATGAATTGTTTGCGCAGAAGCACGATGCTGATACGGCGGTTGACCGGTGCGGTGGGGTCTGCTGTGTCCAGGGGGTCTTCTGATGAGCGCCCGGTCACCCGGAAAATACGTTCAATGGGCAGACCGGCCTTGATCAGGCCGCGGCGCGAGGAATTAGCCCGGTCGGTGGACAAATCCCAATTGTCATAGCCATAGCGGGTGAATCTTGTGGCGTCGGTATGGCCGGTTATTGCAATTTTATTGGGTAGTTTTTCGATCACTTTGGTGACCTGTTGGATCAGCTTTTGGGCCTCATCGCTAAGGCTTGTGCTGCCGCGCCTGAACATGGCGATGCCTTCCTGATCGACGATCTGGATGCGCAGGCCTTCAGGCGATTGATCAATGATCAGGCTGTCGCCGAGTTCTGCAAGTTCCTCTGTTTCCT
>JABJES010000196.1 GCA_018663165.1 Rhodospirillaceae bacterium | reverse complement strand
TTTTCCAGTGATCCGGAAATTATCAGCCAATTGGGTAAACGCGCCTGTGAAGGATTTCTTAAAGGCGGCATTCTGCCGGTGATTAAGCACATCCCCGGCCATGGCCGCGCCCTGTGTGACAGCCATCTCGCCCTGCCGGTGGTTGATGACAGCCTGGAAACCCTCGATGCCACTGATTTTCAGCCCTTTCGGCAGTTGGCAGACATGCCTTGGGCGATGACCGCCCATGTGGTCTATAGCGCCATTGATCCGGCCCATCCGGCGACCACATCAAAAATTATCATCGAGGACATTATCCGGAGCCGGATCGGTTTTAAGGGCGTGCTGGTTTCCGATGATCTGTCGATGAAAGCGCTTTCCGGCACTATGACGCGCCGCGCCGAAGAATCCCTTTCCGCAGGCTGTGATCTGGTTCTTCACTGCAATGGCGAGAGGTCTGAAATGGAGGAGGTGGCTGCTGGATGTCGGCCCCTGAATGATCCTTCAAGGGCCAGAATAGCCGCTGCAAATTCAATGAGAAACAAATCACAAAGCTTTGATAAAAAAGAATTATTAGATGAACTTAATGTTCTGCTTAAAGACGCTGGATGAGTGACATGACCGAGATGATCTATGTCGCTTCAACCTGGGTGCTGCCGGTTCTTTTGGCCATTACCTTGCACGAAGCTGCCCACGGGTTTGCCGCCGCCTGCCTTGGCGATGATACGGCAAAGCGCATGGGCCGGGTGTCGATCAATCCTTTGCGTCATGTTGATATCCTGGGCACCGTGGTGCTGCCCCTGGCATTGCTTTTATTCCGGGCGCCGTTTCTTTTCGGTTGGGCAAAACCAGTGCCGGTCAATTTCGCCGCTCTTAACCATCCAAAGCGGGATATGGTGCTGGTCGCCGCCGCCGGGCCAATGGCCAATTTTGCCATGGCGCTCAGCGCCGCCATTCTCATCCATCTAGCACTTTATATCAGTGGGGCAACAGGGATTTGGCTGCTTGAGAACCTGCGTAATGCCATGGTTATCAACCTGGTGCTGGCGGTCTTCAACCTTATCCCCTTACCACCCCTTGACGGGGGACGGATCGCGGTGGGACTGCTGCCCCGCCCGCTTGCCCTGCGCTTTGCCCGTCTGGAGAAATGGGGTCTGTTCATTATCGTCGGAATGCTGTTTATTCTGCCTCTGATTGGCGCTCAATTGGGTGCCAAGATCAATGTTTTCGCCTGGCTTGTTGGCGTGCCTGTGACCTTTCTTTATGACCTTTTGCTGCATGTTGCCGGCGTGGTCTGAGTGGACAAATGAGCGATAAAGATACCTTTGAAGAAGAAGTGCGCCCCCTGGGTTCGGTCTCTGCGATTGAGGACGGGAACGACGCACCGGTGGTTCAGCTGATCCTTGACCTTGAGGGGTATGAGGGACCGCTCGACGCTCTTCTCGGTATGGCCAGGGATCAGAAGGTCGATCTCGTTCACATCTCCATCCTTGCCCTTGCCAATCAGTATCTCGACTTTGTCGAGCGCGCGCATCATATGCATCTGGAAATCGCCGCCGATTATCTGGTGATGGCGGCCTGGCTTGCCTATCTCAAGTCACGGCTGCTTTTGCCTCAGGCCGAGGAAGACGACGAACCTTCCGGACCTGAGTTGGCGGCGGCACTGAAATTCCATCTGCGCCGTTACGAGGCAATGCGGGGGGCAGGCGCCCGTCTTTTCGAACGACCGCAACTGGGCCGGGGGTTTTTCAAGCGCGGAGCACCCGAAGGTATCCGCAACATCCGCAAGACTGTTTACGAGGCCTCCCTTTACGAGCTGCTTAAGGCCTATGGCGACCAACAGACCCGTCAGGTCGATCAAACCCTGCATATCGGCCAGACCGAGATGTATTCTATTCAAGATGCGGTAAATCGTCTCAATAATTTGCTTGGCACCGAGCTTGACTGGCTGACGCTCGTCAATTTTCTTCCCGATGCGGTCAAAGATCCCGAGGCCATCCGTTCGGCCCTGGCCCTGACCCTTGCGGCGAGCCTGGAAATGGCCAAGCAGGGACGAATTAATTTACGCCAGGAAAAGGCTTTCGCCCCCATCTATCTCAAAAAAGGCGATAAATGGGACACCGACAATGCACAAGAAACCAACGACAATAATGAAGGCTGGCCATGAGCGACGACATTTCCCCCTTACGTATTATTGAAGCGGTTCTGTTTGCCGCCGCCGAACCTCTTGATATGGCGACCCTGGCCTCAAGGCTGCCGGAAGGCACCGAGCTTGAGCCCCTTTTAGAGGAGCTTTCCAGCCATTATGAAAATCGTGGCGTCCATTTGGTCAAAGTTGGTACTAAATGGGCCTTGCGCACAGCCCCCGATGTGGCACCTTTTCTGCGTCTGGAAACCGAATCTTCGCGCAAATTATCTCAAGCCGCGATCGAGTGCCTGGCTGTCATTGCCTATCATCAGCCGGTCACCCGGGCCGAGATTGAAGAGATTCGTGGACGCTCCCTCTCCAAGGGGACCCTGGACACTCTTCTGGAAGCGGGCTGGATCAAGCCCAAAGGCAAGCGGCGCACGCCGGGTCGTCCCACCACCTGGGGCACGTCGGACGCCTTTCTCGACCATTTTGGTCTTGAATCCATCGGTGACCTGCCGGGCCAGGAAGAGCTTAAAGCCGCCGGTCTGGTCGATAAGCGACCGGCGATTACCGCCTATTCCCGCATGAACAAGTCGATGCGCGAGGCGCTGGGCCTTGATACCGGTGAAGAAGGAGGGGAAGAAACAGCCGCCGAGGCTGACGGCGAAAACGGCCAGGGAGTTGAAAATGGCGGCGAGGACCTGGAGGAGTATCAACCCCTCGAAGAGGCTGGCGAATAAGATGTCCGCCCTCCGGCGCTGAACGTTTCTCTATCGGCAGCGTTGCGGGACGCTAAGGTTTCTGCCATCATCAATATTGTAACTGCTGTGTTTTTCCGGGATTTGATCCCGGCTATCTGGAGTGTCCCTAAATGAGCGTTGGCCCCTGGCAAATCATCCTGATCCTGGTGATCGTCCTTATCATTTTCGGTGCCGGTAAACTGCCCCGTGTGATGGGAGATATCGCCAAAGGCGTTAAGAATTTTAAATCCGGCCTTAAGGACGAAGAATCTGGCGACAGCGCCTCCTTGGAAACGTCGGAAAGTATAGACGCGCCGAAAAAGGCAAAATCAGAAGCCGCAAAATCAGAAGCCGGTGAAAAGAAAAAAGCCGCCAAGGGTTGACCTTCGACCGGTTAAGGATCTGACCCCGAATGTTTGATATCGGCTGGACGGAAATGGCCCTCGTGGCGATGGTCGCTATATTGGTGATCGGGCCGAAAGAACTCCCTCGCGTTCTGCGCAACATGGGACGGGCCATGGGTAAGGCCCGTTCATTGGCGCGAGAATTCCGCAAAAACATCGACGAGATGGCTGAAGAGGTCGATGTTAACGAGCTTCTGCCCAAGGCCAGTGATTACACGCCGGAAAGCCTCATTGGGTCGGAAAACATGATCTCAGCCGACGATTTTTCCATCCACCCCCCCGAATCAAACAACGAAGAAGACGACGCAGCAAAACCCTCTCCCGATAAAGACGATAAAGGGGAGGGCTGAGCGTGGCCAAAGCAGAAAAAGAGGCAGAAGGGCAAGGCTCTGCCCCGGACGCTTCAGATAATTCCCAGATGCCGCTGCTTGAACATCTGATTGAATTGCGCAACCGGCTGGCGATTTCGGTCATTGCCATTCTGCTGACCTTCATTGTTTTTTTCATCTATGCCGAAGAAATCTACGGCTTTCTGGTTGAACCGCTGGCGGTCATCCTGGCCGAAAAAGGTCATCACCGGATGATCTATACGGGCCTGACGGAAGTCTTCTTCACCTATATCAAGGTGGCTTTTTTCACCGCCCTTTTTGTTTCCTTCCCGGTCATCGCGACGCAAATCTGGATGTTTGTCGCCCCAGGGCTGTACCGCAACGAGAAGGGGGCCTTTCTGCCCTTTCTTGTCGCCACCCCGGTGTTGTTTCTTCTCGGGGCGGCGCTGGTCTATTATCTGATCTTTCCCCTGGCCTGGCGCTTTTTCCTCAGTTTTGAGGCACCCGGCGGCGCTGGCGGGTTACCGATCCAGCTTGAGGCCAAGGTCAACGAATATTTGTCCCTGGTGATGCCCCTCATTTTCGCCTTCGGCATGTCATTCCAACTGCCGGTCCTGCTGACCCTGATGGCGCGGGTCGGCCTGGTTTCCAGTGCCGCTCTGGCGGCAAAACGCAAATACGCCGTCGTTATTGCCTTTATTACCGCCGCCGTCCTGACACCCCCCGATATCATCTCTCAGGTGGCTCTTGCCTTGCCCATAATGGTGCTCTATGAAATCTCGATTATCGCGGTACGCATGATCGAGAAAAAGGCGGCTTTAAGAGAGGCCGAAGAAGACGACGACGAAACCGCGCCCTAAGGCCTTCTGCCGGACTTGGGTGACTGGACGGGGCCGGGGCAAAACACTATAACTGGTTAAATTAGCCCGTAACTGCCACAAGCTGTTGCGTGTTTTGCGTTTTTAAAATTCGCCTAGAGGCCAAGACCCATGCACGATATCAAGTCGATCCGTGACAATCCCCAAGCCTTTGACGCCGCCCTGACCCGGCGCAACATTCCGATTGCCGATCCGGTCTCGGCCTCACACATCATCCATCTCGATAGCTCGCGCCGTCTGGCCCAGACAAAATTGCAGGAGATGCAGGAAAAGCGCAACGAGATCAGCCGTGAAATCGGCGTGCTGATGGGCAGTGGCGACAAGGAAGCGGCGGAAAAACTTAAAAGTGAAGTCGCCGCCATGAAGGACGACATGCAGATCATGGAAGAAGAGGATCGGGTTTTTGAGGCTCAGCTCGAGGATCTTCTCGCCTCTCTGCCCAATATCCTCGACGACGACGTGCCCGAGGGCACCGACGAAGCGGCTAATGTGGAGCGCCATCGGCAAGGTGAACCGACAGCGCTTGATTTTACACCGAAAGACCATGTTGCGCTCGGCACCGGCCTTGGCCTGATGGATTTTGAAACCGCCGCCAAGATGTCCGGGGCGCGCTTTGTCATCCTCAAGGGTGCTTTGGCGCGGATGGAGCGGGGGCTCGCCGCCTTCATGCTTGATCTGCACACACGCGAATTCGGCTATACCGAGATCAGTCCGCCCACACTCGTCCGCGACGAGGCGCTTTTTGGTACCGGCCAGTTACCGAAATTCGGCGACGATCTTTTTCGCACCACGAATGACCATTGGCTGATCCCGACCGCCGAAGTGCCGTTGACCAACATGGTGTCGGGCGAGATTCTCGATGGCGAAACCCTGCCTCTGCGCTTTACCGCCCATACCCAGTGTTTCCGTTCAGAGGCTGGTGCGGCGGGCAAGGACACCCACGGCATGATCCGCCAGCACCAATTCGGCAAGGTCGAGCTGGTCAGCATTAGCCATCCCGATCATTCAACAGACGAGCACAAGCGCATGACCGATTGCGCCGAAGAAGTGCTCAAGCGCCTCGGTCTGCCGTATCGGGTGATGACGCTTTGTTCCGGTGACACCGGATTTTCAGCGCGGAAAACCTATGACATCGAGGTCTGGATGCCGTCCCAGAATTGTTACCGCGAAATTTCAAGCTGTTCCAACTGTGGCGATTTCCAGGCCCGGCGCATGAAGGCGCGGTTCCGCACCGTCGGCGAAAAGGGAAATCGCTTCGTCCATACCCTCAACGGGTCCGGCCTTGCAATTGGCCGCACATTGATCGCGATCATGGAAAACTACCAGCAGGCCGATGGCTCAATTACCGTCCCGCAAGCCCTGCGCCCCTTTATGGACGGGATCGAGGCTCTGACCCCCTGATGTTCAAGGCGCCGCTCAATCTTGCCACCGCCCGAATTCTGCTTTCCAACGACG
>JABJES010000147.1 GCA_018663165.1 Rhodospirillaceae bacterium | reverse complement strand
CGGCCGTCCTCGACCAGTGCGATATTGACCGTAAATTCACCGTTGCGGCTGATGAATTCCTTGGTGCCGTCGAGGGGATCGACGAGCCAAAAGCGGCTCCCCGAAATGTCCGGGATTTGTCCGGCTGAAGCGGCTTCCTCGGCAACGATGGGAATATCAGGGGTCAGGTCAACCAAGGCGGGGATGATGTAATCTTCCGCTGCCTGATCGGCCAGCGTGACCGGTGAAGAATCGGCTTTGGTCATGACTTCGATCTCACCACCGTAAATCTCCATGATGATATCCCCGGCCTTGCGGGCGATATCGGTAATTGCATCAAGAAGTTCCGTTGTCGAAGGCTCCATCGCTGTCAAAGTTCCTTATTGTTCGGGTGCGTCAGGCTTTGGTGTGGATGATCTCGCCGTGCGCGGTCAGTGTAATGGCATTGGCGGCGAAACGGTGGGCGGTGAAACTATCCGACCAATGGCCCGGTTTCAAGCCAGCCTTGTCCTTGAGGTGCGACAGAAAGTCGTGGGGGTCGGACAGGCTCTCCCAGACGACAGGAAGGAACAGGGCCTTCCAGGGGCCATCGGCAATAACCAGCCCGTCTTCACCAGGGCGAAGTTGGGCGATCAGGTCGTCTTCAGAACTAAACGTCATTTGCTGGTGAGGGGTGAGAATTGAAAGAGAAATATCCAGTTGCTTTCGCTCAACCACTTTCAAGGGGGTAAAGCGGTTGTCGCAAAAGGCGGTGGCAAAGGCATTCTCTGCAACATCCTCAACCAGAGGCCGCCAGGCCGTGGCCGAGCCGATACAGCCGCGTAGGTCTCCGGCAATCTCAAGGGTAACGAAGGACGCGCCCACAGTGGCTATTTCAGGGTCAAAGGATTCCAGGGAAAGCTTTAGGGGCGCATCCTTTTCCAGGCCGTGATCAATCGATTTGGCGGCGATCTCAAGCAGGGTCGCACCAAAGCGCTCAATCAGGTTCGTGTTTGCTTTAGTCAAGGACATAGGCTCCATAGCCGACCACCTCATCATGCGGCCCTGCCGTATCGCCGGAATTCCGCTGATCGATGACATGGGCCGACATGCCCTTTTGCCGGGCGAGATCAAGCAAGCCACGGATTGGAACGCTGCCACAGGCCTGATCCTGCTTAAGGGCGCTGCCTTCCAGGGCCTCAATCGCTTGTGTGGTGGCGGTATCCATCTTTGTCGCCGTTTCATAGTCGTGATAATGGCTGAGATCGGAAGAAACAACGATCAGGGTTTCCGGCCCACCCCAAAGGCAGTCCAGAACCTTGGCGACATCGGTTGGACGGGCGCCGCCGACGAGGATCGGCACCAGGGAGAATTGGCCAAGGCATTCCATAAGGAAAGGGAGATGCACTTCCAATGCGTGCTCCCGGATATGGGCCTCATCATTCAGCTCAACGCCGGGGAGGCTGAGAATTTCTGAAATTGCGGCGCGGTCTACCGGCACGACGCCCAGCGGTGTGGCGAAACCCGTGGCGCTCGGGACGGCCATGCCGTCGAGCAGAAGAGTATGGGCCGGTCCGATCAGCACCACCCGCGTAATCTCTCCGGCTTTGCGGCGCAGGCGGGCATAGGCGGTGGCGGCGACCGGGCCGGAATAGATATAGCCCGCATGGGGCACGATTATCGCTTTCGGCGCCGGACCAAGATCGGCTTCTGGAATGGCGTCGAGATAGCCCCTGACGGTGGCCGCCAGTTGGGCGCTATCACCGGGATAAAAGCTGCCTGCGACGGCGGCGGGACGGACCTGTGGGGTGTTATCGGACATGACTTGGGCGCTCAATCAGGGGTTTAACGGTTGTTTCTCAGGTAAGTCGATTTTTTGGGAAGTAAAGAGGGGGGCAAGCGTTGTATCTGTGGAAATGTGCCTTATTTGATCCCGATGGATGATACATTGGCCCAATCGCGGCAAAAGGCTGAAGATTCAACTGTTCCCGGTCGCTTTTGGCACTTGCTGGAGGATGGGCGGGTTCAATGTGATCTGTGCCCCCGTTTCTGCAAGCTCCATGAAGGCCAGCAAGGCCTGTGTTTCGTTCGCGCCTGTAAGGATGGCGGCATTGTGCTGACCACCTATGGTCGCTCCAGCGGCTATTGTATCGACCCCATCGAGAAAAAGCCGCTCCATCATTTTCTGCCCGGAAGTCCGGTGCTCTCCTTTGGTACGGCGGGCTGTAATCTTACCTGCTCTTTCTGCCAGAACTGGGATATTTCAAAATCAAAGGAATTCGACAGGCTGACCGACCGGGCCGATCCTGAAACCATTGCCCGTGCGGCGGCAGAGCTTGGCTGTCGCTCAGTTGCGTTCACCTATAATGATCCGATTATTTTCCACGAATACGCCGTTGATGTGGCCCAAGCCTGCCGGGAAAAGGGCATAAAAACAATTGCCGTGTCTTCTGGATACGTCTGTCCGGAACCACGGGCGGAATTCTATCGCCATATGGACGGGGTGAATATCGACCTCAAGGCATTCAGTGAGGATTTTTACCGGAAAATATGTAACGGCGGTTTGGCTGAAATTCTCGACACCCTGAAATATCTTTGCCGGGAAACCGATGTCTGGGTTGAGACCACGACCTTGCTGATCCCCGGAGAGAACGATGGGGATGAGGAACTCAACGCCATGACCCGTTGGGTCGCAGAAGAGCTTGGCCCGGATGTGCCAATGCATTTTTCGGCCTTTCACCCTGACTGGAAGATGCTCGACAAGCCGCCGACGCCGCCAGCGACCCTGGTCCGGGCGCGCAAAATCGCCATGGCGAATGGAATCCGTTACGCCTATACGGGCAACGTCAACGATGCGGTCGGCGGCAGCACCTATTGCCATGATTGCGGCGAGATGCTGATCGAGCGCGACTGGTATGTGCTGGGCACCTGGAACCTGACGGCGGACGGCAATTGCATGAACTGTGGCGCTAAATGCGCCGGTGTTTTTGAGCCGACCCCAGGTAACTGGGGAGCAAAACGCCAACCGGTACGCCTCGCCGATTTTGCGGACGTTTGAGTTCAATATCCAAACATTGGACAAAAAAGGCCGGTGAGAGGGTTTATTCTCTTCACCGGCCATTACTTTGTGGGGCGGGAACCGGGATAAATCCGGCTCTCTTCCCATTGGTTTAGTCTCAGTTTATCCCAGCAGGAGCCAGAGCACGATTGCGAGCGCTGCAAACGAACCGGCCACCGAGAGAACCGAAATTCCACCTGTGATCATCGGGATCAGGAAGATGGCCGTTGCCGTCCATCCCAAAATCCGCGACCAGTCGAGTTCCCGCAGGAATTGTGAAAAGGCGGTGTTCGGTGAGCCAAAAAGACCGGCAAACATTTCATCCATCTGGCCGACCCGCTCTTGGAAAATGTCGGGAGCCGGAGCCAGGGCGGATGGTGGATTTTGCGTGCCTTGAGAATTGGGAGCTTTAACCGTGCTTGAAAGGCCGGGTGGAATGATGATTGATTCACCGGCTAAATTAGCCAGGATGACCTCACCTTCCGAGACCGCAACGGTCGTTTCTCCAGCTTGATCAACGACCAGATCGAAGGTCGTGCCGCGTACGCCCATGGTCGCCGTCGGCGTCTTGATCAGATAGGCCTCCTTGGGCAGCTTGCCCGAGAAGAAACGAATTACGCCGGTCGAAAGGCTGACCACTACAGCGCCTTGTCCCGTTTCGGGGTTGAAGACGAACTCGTCCAGAGTCAGTTCAGAGCCAGGGCCGATGGTAATCGTTGTTTCGTCGAGAAAGCTTATTTCTGTCGCACCATCAGAACTGGTCTTGATCAATTGATCCCGATAAATCTCGTCACGAACCTCAATTTTTGTCGTGGTGAGTTCAACTGTTCCCTCGACCAGGTTAATAACCTGATCTGCGCCACCGATTGTTTCGGCCGCACGCACGTCTCCGCCTGCCAAGCCAATAATCCCCAAGGCAGCAAGAAGCGAGGACAGTCTTAATAGGTGTTTCATGTCATAATCCTCCAGTCTGAGGAAATACATATCACACAGACTGTGCTATGTAAAGATATTTGCCCTAATGAATATTAAGTAAAAAGATTTAAAATAAAGTATTCAGTATATTTATCCTTAAATTTAGATGCTTATTTTTTACAATAATTTTAATTAAATGCGCCGCCTAATTTCATTACTTATAATATGGATAATGTTTGTCAAAAATTCTCCCTTCATACAGATGGCGTGCCGGGGGGCGCAGATCTGGCGCGTCTGTCTGGCCCCCTTGGCAAAATGAGATGTCGGGTCTATCAGGAAGCCCCGTCGATGGGGGCAAGCCCTAAAAGCTGGCGGGCCTGTAGGCCCAAATTCTGTCCCTCGACATTCTGGCGAATCTTTCTCAGATCGTTTGCAATTTGCAGCAAATTGGCAATATTGCGATGCAATTCGATTGCCGGGTTATCGAGATTTTCAAGGCTTTTCTGAACCTGATTGATTGAGTTGACAGCATTTCTCATGGTCTAACCTCCTGTAAAACAAGTTTAAATCAACCTTCATCCCGTCGTTTCCGGGGGGGTGTCGAAGGTCTGTTCACAAGAGGAAAGAGCACTTCCCATGCCACGCTTGCCCCGCAGGTCCGGAGATGGTGGGTCGCGAGGTGGCGGGGCAGGAGGGCGGCAGGTTGCCTTGGCGGGTTGGAGCCGGGGTGTTTAGTCTCTGACGGCTGGTCTTTGTCGCCTAGTCCCTGTCGGCGGGTGGTTTGGAGAGGGTTTTAACGCCGCTGAACATGGCCGAGATGAGGCCGGTTTTCTCGATCGCTTCGACCCGGATGACAGCAAAGATGTGAACAGCGGCTACCGCCAGCAGGGTGAAAAACACGTAATAATGGATGGTTGCAAAGGGTTTGCGAAAGGCCCGCATCTCATCCCAGGCGGTTTTATCGACCATACTCATATCTTTGGGGATAAGGGTCGTTGGATCAATTCCGGGTGCGGCCACCCATTCGGCGATAAATCCGCCAAATGGCGGGTAATAGATATCGGTGCCGGCAATAACGATACCGGTCACCGCCTGGGTGATGAGCAACAGGAAGAGAAAAGAGACCATATAGCGCCCCGGCGGCGTATGGCCGATATATTGGGGTGGGTCGCCAGCCTTGAGCTCCTTGATATAACCAAGGGCACCGCCGATGCCGCCGCCGGGCTCGCCTTTGCCGAGGGGCAGATGGGCGCGACAGCTTGCACTTTTAGAACCGATGAACAGCCACACCAGCCGCCACGCCAGATTGATGGCAAAGACATAGCCGATCAGCACATGGACGGTTTTAAGGATCGTCTTGCCCGGCGTTGGAATGCCCAGGGCCGATCCGTTGAGGATAACGGTGCCAACCGCGATCAGGCCGAGAAAGGAGAGCACGTTGATCCAGTGGAACCAGCGGGTGGTGCGATCCCAAGTCTGATATTGGGTGAGCTTTTTCTCGGACATGCTTCTTCTCCTGTGTGCCAACCGGACGTATTCTAGGAGGTCAGGAGGGCGGAGGGAATGATTTGCCTCAAGATTCTGGAATTATAAAGAAATGGTGGGCGCGACAGGGATTGAACCTGTGACCCCT
>JABJES010000131.1 GCA_018663165.1 Rhodospirillaceae bacterium | reverse complement strand
GTTCTTTTTGATAAACGCCCCAATTTCCGCCTTATTTACCTTTTAATTTATTGACTAGACTAAGGAGTTCGGGTTTTCTCCCCCGGCACGCCCCCCCAAACGAAGGACATCTGACGACATGAAATTGACCAACCCGCTCAAATTTATCCGCCCCATGATGGCACTGGCCCCGGCTCTCCTCATCGCCATTACCGCCTTTGCGCTGCCCGCCCAGGCGGCAGAAGAATTTGTCCCCACTTGGATGAAATCCGATGCTGAAGCCAAGACCGTTGATATGGATGTTATCTCCGGCTTTAACGGCAATTCCGGCGCCCTTAATTTTAACGGCTATTACGAAGGCAATGCCACCATCGTCGTGCCCGTTGGCTGGAAAGTAAAAGTCGCCTTCCGCAACCAGGATGGCAACATTCCCCATTCCATGGCCATCACCAAGCCTTATGCCCTGGACGATTTCCCCCTTCAAGCTGGCCCCAAGGAAGTTGCCATCAAGCGCGCCTATTCGCGCTCACCGATCACCGGCCAGTCGGCCACCGAGAAAACAGATACGGTCAAATTCAAGACCAAGAAGGCTGGTGATTATTATATGTTTTGCGGTGTCACCGCCCACGGCCAGGCTGGCATGTGGATCCACTTCAAGGTCTCGGATACCGCCAAAGGCCCGTCCCTGATCGTTTCCGAAGAGTCGGCGGACGGACGGAAATAACCTTATATCCATCTTCTAATCGCGGATGAAAAAAGCCCGCCCCTGTGATGGAGGCGGGCTTTTTATGATCTGGCCGTTGGAAATGGCTGGCAGAACTAGAAGCGGCAGAGTTCCGCGCGCTTGCTGTTCTTGCTCACCGGATCGATGGTGGTCTTGGTGACCACGAAGAGATGCTTGTCGTCTTCGAATTCCAGCAGCTTTTTGATCTGTTCATCATATTGATAAAACTTGATGTCACAGCGTTCGAACACGGATGAACGTTCTTCCGTGGCGGCGCCATAGAATTCATCGCGATAGGCGCGATCGCCCTTCGATCCATCATCGTTTTTCTCATAGACGATGATCATCATCGGATCAGGCCCGCCGGTCGCCATAAGCGGTGCCGATATCGCCAGAAAAGCACCTAAAACAAGGCCTGATATCAATATGTTAGAACGTTTTGCCACAATTTATCTCCACTCTGTATGTTATTCAGCCGCTGGCTCTGGCGCCATGCCCAGGGCATGAAGGTAAAGAGTCAGAACCTCTTCCTGCTCAAGGCGATCCTGAGCATCTATTTTACGCAATTTTACCACCTGGCGCATCACTTTCACGTCAAAACCGCTGGCCTTAGCCTCGGAAAAAATTTCACGGATATCGGCTGTAATCGTTGCCTTTTCCTCTTCCATACGTTCAACCCGCTCAATAAAAGACCGCAATTGGTCTCCAGCGATGTTGCCTGTTGTCGCCATACCCGTTCCTCCTTAGATAATCTTAGTTTATGGATTGCCTGATACCCGATGCAGGCTGGCGGAACATAGCCGCCACGAGCACCCGGCGCAAGACGGGGGAAAGGATTCTTAAGCCCTGATTAAGAGAACCGCAGGAGCTAACCTTCGGCCTCAGTGCGGGCGTGGGAAACAGCGTATTTCTCAAGCTGCTCTGCATTTGCCTCGGTCTGGTATTTTTCCTTCCAGACCTCATAGGGCATGCCATAAACGATCTCGCGCGCCGCATCATAAGACATCTCAAGCCCCTTGTCCTCGGCCGCGCCCCGATACCATTTTGACAGACAGTTACGACAGAAACCGGCCAGATTCATGAGATCGATGTTCTGGGCGTCAGTGCGCTGGCGCAAATGATCCACCAGGCGGCGAAAGGCAGCAGCTTCAAGCTCGATACGGGTCTGATCGTCCATCTTTTTCTCCAATTCATAATGTCTTTACCTAGACTTAGGTTGGGCATCGGCAGAATACCAGCGACAAGCATCTAAACGCCGGTCATTGTTTCCGCAATCAACCGGTCAACGACGTCCTTCAGGGCTTCCATATCGTCCTTTCCTGCCGCCCGTGCCGACTCAAAGGCACGAAGTTGCATATGGGCGCTGGTGCCGCGATCAAGAATCGCCCGAGCATTGTCAATCTCGGCCTTGCAGTCAAAAAAGGCGATATCCTCTTCAATAAGCTCAAACAGTTCTTCCAGAAGTTCTTTATAGGGAACGATTTCGCCGCGTCCGAAATCGACCAGCCCCTCATCGATTCCATAACGGTGAGCTCGCCAGCGGTTCTCTTCGATCAACATCCGCGCATAGACCCGCCAACGCTGATTATCCCGACGCAGACGATACAGCATCCGCAGCACACAAACATAGATGGCGGCAATACTGACCGCATCGTCAAGCCGGGTACAGGTGTCGGTAATGCGCATCTCAAGGGTTGGAAAACGGGCGGATGGGCGCACATCCCACCAAATTTTGCTGGCGTCTTCGATAAGCCCCGCCTTGACCATAATGGCGACATGGCGGTCGTATTCACCCTGACTTTCAAAAAATTCCGGAAGGCCGGTACGCGGTAATTCGTCCCAGACACTGATCCGGTAGGACATCAGCCCCGTCCGGTCGCCGTCCCAGAAGGGCGACGACGTGCTGAGTGCCAGAAGATGGGGCAGGAAATAAGCCACCTGATTCATCAAATCGAGGCGAAGATCACTGTCCTCTATCCCCACATGAACATGCATGCCGCAGATCAACAGACGCCGCGCCACCGCCTGAAGATCATGGGCCAGCTCGTTATAGCGTTCCTTGTCCGTATGACGCTGGGCATGCCATTGGGCAAAGGGATGGGTAGAGGCGGCAATCGGGGCCAGCCCGTAAGGGGCGGCCACCTTTGAGACCGTCTTGCGCAGATGGGCAAGATCGGCCCGGACTTCCTTTATTGAATGGCAAATTCCGGTCTGGGTTTCGATCTGGGAGCGCAGGAATTCAGGGCTGACCTGTTCTTTCAGATGATCCTGACAATCGCGGAAAAAGGCCTCCGGCGGGTCACAAACCAGATCGCGGGACTCCCTTTCTACCAAAAGGTATTCCTCTTCAACGCCAATTGAAAAATCCGGTGCGGTCAGGCTCATATGAAATGCTCAATCTTGTAAAGATCAGGATCAGCCAGGATATCCTCCAGGGCATCGCCAAGGATAACAGCCCATTTTTCAGCCCCGTCATCAGTAGCGATTAAATCATTGCGCAGCTCAAGGGCGACATGGGGGATACCGCGATCCTGAGCATGGGTATCGACCGTATAATTCAGCATCCGCCCGGTATAGGGCAGGTTATCGCCAATACAAAGCTCAGGGTTGGCGGCAAGCCGCTCAATCAAGGGCACCGCGATGCGTGGGTCGTGGTTCCAGAGAATGCCAACCTGCCACTTGCGGGGCGAGGCATCCTCTAAAGCCGGGGTAAAGCTATGGACGGAGATCAGGGCAGGAATGGTCCCCTGGTTGAGAAAATCGTCAAGGCGGGCGTTTACAGCCCGATGATAGGGCTTGAACAGGGCCTCGCCGCGCCGGGCAACCTCAACCGCCGAAAGGTTCTGGTTGCCGGGAATGGTGGTCGCGTCGCTGACGGCGGGGATCGAGGCCGGGTCGCCCTCGGGCCGGTTGAGATCGATGACCAGCCGCGAATACCCCCCGGCCAGTCCCGGCGCGTCGAAACGCGCGGCAAGACGCTGCATCACCTCAAAAGCGCCGATGTCCCAGCCCATGTGGTCTTTCAACACATTATCCGGCAGGCCAAGGTTTTCGAGCGCCTTAGGAACGGCAAAGCTGGCGTGATCGCACAGAAAGAGCAGCCGTCCCTTACTCTTGGGATTGAGGGTGCGACAGGGAGGCACTTCGTCAGCTTCCAAAAGCCCGCCAGCGGCAGATGGGTCATATCTGGATTCGATTGTCATGCCTCAACATATGCCAGTTTAAAAAACAATCTGGCAAGGGCAAGAAATCACTGGCAGCCAAGCCGCTTGGAGACTAATCTCCGCGCATGCGACGCTTACGCAATACAAAAATAGTTGCCACTCTCGGCCCTACATCCTCTTCCCCCGATGATATTGAAGCCCTGTTTGCGGCGGGGGTGGATGTCTTTCGCTTGAATTTTTCCCACGGGCTCCACGAAGAGCACAAAAAGCGGCTCTATCATATCCGCCAGTTGGAAAAGAAAACCGGACGGCCGATCGGTGTTCTGATGGACCTGCAAGGCCCCAAGCTGCGCCTTGGCGTCTTTGCCAAGGGACCGGTGACACTCAAGGCGGGGGATGCCTTCCGCCTTGATCTGACGGACAAGCCCGGCACCTCCAAACGCGCCCCCCTGCCCCATAAAGAAGTCTTTTCCTCGTTGAAAAAAGGAACGGACCTTCTTCTCGATGACGGCAAGGTCCGCCTGCGAGTGGAAAAGGCAGGCAAGAGTTTTGCCGACACCCAGGTTATCACCGGCGGCAAACTTTCCGACCGTAAGGGCGTCAACATTCCAAATGCCCTGATTAATGTTTCAGCCTTTACCGACAAGGACCTTGAGGATTTGCAATTCGGCGTCGATATGGGCGTTGATTGGGTGGCCCTGTCTTTCGTTCAGCGGCCCGAGGACATCCGCACAGCGATCAAGCTCATCGACGGCCATGCTGGCATCCTGACCAAGCTCGAAAAACCTCTGGCGATTGAGAAGCTCGACGAAATCATCGAATTATCCGACGCCATCATGGTGGCGCGAGGCGACCTTGGCGTCGAAGTGCCTCTCGAAGAAGTGCCTATTCTTCAAAAGAGGATTATCCGCGCCTGCCGAAAGGCCGGTAAGCCGGTGGTGGTCGCCACCCAGATGCTCGATTCGATGGTTCATGCCCCGGCCCCGACACGGGCCGAAGCCTCCGACGTCGCCACCGCCGTCTATGACGGTGCCGATGCGGTAATGCTGTCCGCCGAAACAGCAGCAGGGGACTATCCTATTGAGGCCGTCAAGACCATGGACAGAATTATCCATGGTGTCGAGCGCGACCCCTCACATCAACTAATTATGAACAGCAGCCATCCCGACACCCAGCCGACGACATCGGACGCCATCAGTGCGGCGGCAGCCAAGGTTGCCGAAACCGTGTCGGCGGCGGCCATCGTCACCTATTCGAAATCCGGTGCCACAGCGCGCCGCGTTTCCCGCGAACGGCCGACCGTCCCCATCCTCAGCCTTTCTGCCGAGCGATCAACCTCCCGGCAGCTCTCTCTGGCCTGGGGCGTCCATTGCGTGCATACCACCGAAGTGCAGAGTTTTTCGGATATGGTCGCCAAGGCGGTCCGGGTTGCCAGGCAAGAGGATTTCGCCAAAAAAGGCGACCATCTGGTGGTTACCGCCGGGGTTCCCTTCGGCACCTCTGGCGCCACCAATATCCTGCGGGTCGCCGACGTCTCCGACGAAGAATAGCGTCTAGCTGACCCCCGGCTTCAGGCCAGGTGGCAAGGGGCCGCCACTGGCCCAGTCGAGAAGTTCCACCGTATGAGCGACAGGGCCATCTACATGGGCCGCCATCTGGACCAGACAGCCGATATTGCCCGCCGCGACCACCCCCACCCCAAGGGCTTCAAAGCGCCCCGCCTTGCGTTCGCCGAGCTGTCCGGCCAATTGAGGCTG
>JABJES010000299.1 GCA_018663165.1 Rhodospirillaceae bacterium | reverse complement strand
GCTATACCCAGAAAGCAGTTGTCGGCGGCCATAAGGTATATCTGCGCACCGGTGAATACGAAGACGGCCATATCGGCGAGATTTTCATCGACATGCACAAGGAAGGCGCGGCCTTCCGATCGCTGATGAATAATTTCGCCATCGCCATTTCCATCGGTCTGCAATACGGCGTGCCCCTGGAAGAATATGTCGATGCCTTTACCTTCACCCGTTTCGAGCCTTCGGGCATGGTCGAGGGTAACGAAGTTATTAAGATGGCAACTTCGGTGCTCGACTATATCTTCCGCGAACTAGCGGTTTCCTATCTCGACCGCACCGACCTCGCCCATGTCGACCCTCAGGATATGTTGCCCGACAGCATGGGCAAGGGGGCCAAGGAAGGCACACGGGAACAAGACAACTCCGCCCCCGGCATAGAGGCTATGCGACGGATCGCCAGCACCGGCTATGTGCGCAATAATCTTTATGTCTGGAATAACGTCACACAGGAAGGCCAACAGGCTGCCGCCGTCGCCAATAATACGGCCACGGCAACCGCCGCCGCGTCTTCCTCCCCCCTGACCGGTAGCGGCACCGCCGAAGCCGTTGCTGTCAGTGCCGTCATTCACCAGGAAGCTGAAGTATCCCATGACCGTGTCCATGAGGCGCGGCTCAAGGGATATGAAGGCGATGCCTGCGGCGAATGCGGCAACTTCACCCTGGTCCGCAATGGGACATGTCTCAAATGCGTGACCTGTGGTGCCACGAGCGGGTGTAGCTAGCACCCGTACATTGTCCTCCCTAAACTCGGGGGTGGCGACGGCGGAGCCCCCCCATTCTTTTTACCTCTCAAGCCTGAGGGCGTAAGAAAAGCCCCCTTCCCGGAGCCATCCAGCCCGTCCTCAAAGAGGAAGGCCCGGTCGTTATCATGCTTTTTCCTAAAATACCCAATGTTGCGCATAAGAAAACAGGTGTTACAATATGTGGTGGTTTTTAGGGCGAATAATGAGTTTCAAGTGTCATGTGGACTGGATTTTATAGACTTGAACTGACCGGACAGGGCTTCAGGAGCGACCGTCTCCTGGTCCTCGACGACCGCAAAGTGCTGTGTCTGGATAGCAATTGCCTGGTCTCTAATGGCAGTTATGTCCACGACCCGGCAACCGATCTGGTCAGCATCAAAATCTCGCTGGATTTTCCACCCCCCCTTACCGCACAGATTGCCGGGGGCAACATCGTCGCCGAGGCCCTTGCCCCCCTGACCCTCATCTTCACCTTTCCGCTGGCCGGAACCCCCTGTCCGACATTTGCCCGCAGCTCGGCCGGGGCGATGATCGTCACCCTCAAGCGTCTGCACCTTCCCCGCCTTTCCGACTAGCCCTGTAACAGCCCCCTGGCAACTGGAACGGCGGTTCCAGGCGGCGTAAGATGGGGTAATCTGGTGACGTTATTCAAAGATAAGGGGAGAAATGCGTGATGGCTGGAAAGATAGATACCCGCCTTACCGAGCTGGGGATTGAATTGCCAGAAGCGGCCGCATCGGCGGCCAATTATGTGCCTTATGTGATCACCGGCAATCTGGTCTTCATTTCCGGCCAGATCACCCTGTGGAACGGTGAGCTTATGTATAAGGGGCGTCTAGGTGAAAACCTGACCCTCGACGACGGTCTGGCGAGCGCACGGCTCTGCGCCCTCAATCTCATCGCCCAACTGAAAGCCGCCTGTGATGGCGATCTTGACCGGGTAAGCAGATGTGTGCGGCTGGGCGGGTTCGTCAATTGCACTCCTGATTTCACCGACCATCCAAAAGTTATCAACGGCGCCTCAGACCTGATGGCGGAAATCTTCGGCGAGGCCGGAAAACATGCCCGGGCAGCGGTGGGATGTTCCTCCCTGCCCCTTGGTATCGCCGTCGAAATTGAGGGCGTGTTTGAGATCGAGTGAAGGGTGCTCCCTTGTTTTATCGCCAGCCACGCCTAATCTCTATGGAATGATCTTGGGCTTAGGTTAAGGGCTGGTTTGATGCCGGATGGCAGCGATCTCAACGAGGAACTATCCACCGTCCGGCTTGTCGGGCGCATGGCCGACATCGCGCCCAAAAACTGGGATTCCTGTGCGGGCAGCGATAATCCCTTTACCAGCCACGCCTTTCTTTCCGCCCTGGAGGAAAGCGGTTCGGCAATTCCCGAGACCGGCTGGACTCCCCGTCATCTGGTGATTGAGAACACAAGCGGCAGGCTTGAGGCCTGTGCGCCAATGTATCTCAAATCCCATTCCCACGGCGAATACGTGTTCGATTTTGGCTGGGCAGAGGCCTATGAACAGGCGGGAGGGCGCTATTACCCAAAACTTCTGGTCGGCGTGCCCTTTACGCCGGCAACAGGGTCGCGTCTGCTAACGCTCAAATCCAATCCAGCGGGGGAACCCGCCCTCATGGCGGGGCTAACCGCTGCAGCCAGACAATTGGCAGTGTCTTCCCTGCATATTAATTTTCTGCCCCCCGACCAGTGGCAGGGCCTGAAAGAGACCGGGTTTTTAGCACGGATTGGGTGCCAGTTTCACTGGACAAACCGAGACTATGAAAGCTTTGACGATTTTATCAAGGCTCTCTCCTCACGCAAGCGCAAGGCAATCCGCAAGGAACGGGAAAAAGTGGCGCGCTCGAAGATCAAAATCACCGCCCTGACCGGCAAGGATATCCGTGAAAATCACTGGGATTCCTTTTACCGGTTTTATAGCGACACCATCGCCCGTAAATGGGCGTATCCCTATCTGACCAGAGATTTTTTCTCTCTTATCGGCCAATCAATGAGTGAAAAAATCGTCATGGTTATGGCCGAAGACGAAACAGGACAACATGTTGCCTGCGCCCTCAATTTTCTCGGTAATGATTGTCTTTTTGGTCGCTACTGGGGCTGTGCCGAACATCATGATTTTCTTCATTTTGAACTCTGCTATTACCGCGCTATCGACTATGCCATAGGAGCAAAACTGGACCGGGTCGAGGCCGGAGCCCAGGGACGTCACAAGGTCCAGCGGGGCTATCTTCCAACCCTTACCTATAGCGCTCACTGGCTGACCGACCCCCATTTTTCAAAAGCCGTCGCCAATTTTCTTGATCGCGAAAGGGTGGAAACAAAGGCTGAAATCAAGGCCTATATGGAAAATTCCCCCTATGCGAAAGGGGCATAAAATTTAAATTTATTGATCCAGCTCATATCCCAACATAAGAACGCATCGTTACACTCGCCTCCATTGTGAGGCCTTAATTGTTGATGAAAATTAAGGTTTGCGATTGGCTTATCTGTGTTTTGACTGTGAATTCTTGTATTCATCCATTGTCAAAAGTCGATACGGAAAAAATGGCTAATCACTCTTTTATTGGCTGATTTCCTTATGAAAATGCCTCTAACGAGAGTGCATTCTGCTTTTTTGCGGACACAATTAATACTTACCAAAACGTTAATTTTCTGGTTTCCTTGTGTAAAATTAACTAGAGTAGTGACCTTACGATAGAGGTGTATTAAATGGCTCAGGCTGTTCGCAAAGACCGGTCTAATTTTGGTTCTGACGAAACTCCCGAACGCCGGGATATCGCCTTTGCCTTACATTATTGGGACCAGATCCGCGGGGAAAAGAATTTTCCCGCCAAGACCGATGTGGATCCAGATCAGTTGCGCGATCTCTGGCCCTTCGTCTTCCTTATTGATCTGGGCGACTCGCCGGAAAATTCCATCCTTACCTATGGCGGTGAGGCAATAGCCGATTTTTGCGGATGCAACCCCAGCGGACAGAGTGCTGCGGATTGTTTTCCTCCGGCTGTCTGGGACCGGATGATGTATCTCTTCAGCGCTGCCTTAAAGCAACAGCAGCCCCTTGGCACATCTGATTCCTTTACCCTCGGGGATGGCCGCGACATCATTTATCGCAGTGTGATCATGCCCTTGAGTGACGGCCAGGGAGAAGTTACGAGCCTTCTCGGCGTCATCAAGTCAAAAGCTATTCAAGAAGTCTGAATTTCACCGCTCGCAGACGATATCGCCCCGACCCAGCGACACCCTTTATTCAACAAGAACCTTGGTTTTTCGAGCCCGCCTTTTCTTTATTGGCGGCAGGAATTCAAAGACAAGCTGGTCACCTTCCACCTTCACTTTGACGATACCGCCATTTAACAGGCGACCGAAGAGAAGCTCTTCGGCGAGAGGTTTCTTTACTTCTTCCTGAATAACCCGGGCCAGAGGCCGGGCGCCAAATTGAATGTCATAACCTTTTTCCGCCAGCCTTTTGCGGGCAGCCGAGGTCAATTCAATCGTTACACCGCGCTCACTGAGTTGACCTTCGAGCGCCATAATAAACTTATCGACAACGCGGCCGACGATCTTCGGCGTCAAGCGAGCGAAAGGAATAATCGCGTCCAATCGATTGCGAAATTCCGGCGTGAAAAGCCGGTTGATGGCTTCCTGATCGTCGCCCTCACGAATCGTTCTCTCAAAACCAATCGCAGGTTTGGCCATTTCAGTAGCCCCGGCATTTGTCGTCATAATCAGGATGACGTTCCGGAAATCAATGGTCTTGCCATTGTGGTCGGTGAGTTTTCCGTGGTCCATGATCTGAAGAAGAATATTGAAGACATCTGGATGGGCCTTTTCAATCTCGTCGAGCAGAAGGACGGAATGGGGCTGTTGATCGATGGCATCGGTCAAAAGTCCGCCCTGATCAAATCCGACATATCCAGGCGGTGCCCCGATGAGACGGGAAACACTGTGCCGTTCCATATATTCCGACATATCAAAACGTGTCAGTTCAACCCCGAGCTGACGGGCAAGCTGGCGGGCAACTTCGGTTTTCCCCACTCCAGTTGGTCCGGAAAAAAGATAACTGCCAATCGGTTTCTCGAGCTCACGCAATCCCGCCCGTGAAAGCTTGATCGCGCTGGACAGCTCAGAAATCGCCTTGTTCTGGCCGAAAACGACGGTTTTAAGGTCACGGTCCATATTCTTCAAAGCCGCCCGATCATCGACGGAAACATTTTTCGGTGGAATCCGTGCAATCATGGCAACCACTTGCTCGATATCCTTGACCGAAATCTTTTTCTTCCGGCGATTGGGTGGCCTGAGCATCTGTGCAGCGCCAACCTCATCGATGACGTCAATAGCCTTGTCGGGAAGCTTGCGGTCGTTGATGTAGCGAGCCGAAAGATCCACCGCCGAGCGGATCGCCTCAACGCTGTAACTAACCTTGTGATGCTTTTCATAATAGGGCTTAAGGCCAAGAAGAATTTTAAAACAATCCTCTACCGACGGCTCGTTAATGTCGATTTTCTGGAACCGTCTGACCAGTGCCCGATCCTTTTCGAAATGATTGCGGTATTCCTTATAGGTCGTTGAACCGATACAGCGCAGATGGCCACTGGCCAGGGCAGGCTTGAGAAGATTAGAGGCATCCATTGAGCCACCACTGGTTGCCCCTGCCCCGATTACCGTATGGATCTCGTCGATAAACAGGACCGACTTTGGTTTTGCTTCAATAGCGGCAATCACCGATTTCAGGCGTTCTTCGAAATCCCCACGATAGCGGGTTCCAGCCAGAAGCGAGCCCATATCGAGGGAATAGATGGTGACATCAGCCAGAACCTCCGGCACCTGGTTATTGACGATTCGATGGGCCAGACCCTCTGCGATGGCCGTTTTACCGACACCTGGGTCGCCGACATAAAGAGGGTTGTTCTTGGTGCGCCGTGAGAGAACCTGGATCGTCCGATCAATCTCGGCTCCACGCCCGATAAGTGGATCAATCCGCCCCTCGGAAGCTTTTTGGTTGAGATTAATGCAGAAATTGGAAAGCGCCTCGTCATCCTTTTGCGGCGTTTCCTCATCAACAGCTTCTTCTTCTGCTCCCTCAACTCTGCGCTCTTCTGACAGTTCCGGCACCTTGGCAATACCGTGAGAGATATAATTGACCACATCGAAACGCGTGATGTCCTGTTCTTGCAGAAAATAGACAGCGAAAGATTCGCGCTCTGCAAACATGGCGATAAGAACATTTGCGCCGGTAACAGATTCCCGACCGGAAGACTGTACGTGAATAACAGCGCGTTGGAGAACTCTCTGGAACCCGGCGGTCGGTTTGGCCTCAACATCGTGACCGGAAACAATTTCCTGAAGATCATTATCGATATATTCGAGAAGATCCTGACGTAAATCCTCAATGTTCGCCCCACTCGCCTTAAGTGCGGCGAGGCAATCCTGATCCTCCGTCAGAGCGAGCAGAAAATGCTCCAGCGTCGCATATTCATGGCGCCGATCACTGGCAAGGGATAAAGCCCTGTGAAGGCTGAGCTCCAAACTGGATGACAACATACCGGCTTAATCCTTTTCCAGAGTGCATTGCAGCGGGTGTTGGTGCTGGCGAGCCGCATCCATGACCTGGCTGGCCTTGGTTTCGGCAACTTCATAAGGAAAGATTCCACAAACCCCCACACCCTTGCGATGAACATGCAGCATAATCTGGTTCGCCTCTTCATGAGCCTTGTTAAAAACCTGTTCAAGAACGTGTATGACAAACTCCATCGGCGTGTAGTCGTCATTAAGAATGATGACTTTGTACATAGAGGGCTTCTTGGTCTTCGGCTTGCTTTTTACAACAACCCCTGTCTCTGGCCCTCCGCCTGAATTTTTATTTTCGTCACTCATGGCACTTCATTCGCAATTAACTTTCCAGCCTGAAATTCTATCTTCATCAAGTAATATCAGTCATGATCGAGATCAATCCATAGCTGTGTTTCAAACAAGAAAAACAGCCCATTCACCACAGTTTACGCCAAATCAGTTTCACAAAAGGTTATCAACTGATAAAAATATTAGCTCCATTTTAAGATCAAATTAACCATAACAGCTTATTCGGATAGACAAAGAAGTGTGGATTTTCCTAGAATCCCCTATAAACACCGCCTTGGAAGAGGAATAAGCCCTTAATCCATGGTACGATAATAAAACTGATCGCCTCGCAGTTCGCCTCGCAGCCCGCCTTAAAGGAAGAATATGGCGTTGTCTTTGAATTTCCCCGGCCCGATGTTTACCCGCCTTCAACGGCGGAGGGGGGAATGGCGACCTCTCGGCACCGTTTTGGCGTTGTTGCTGTGCCTTTTTATCCTGCTCGATCCAACCCCCGGTCTGGCCAAATACGCTGCCATCATCATCGATGCCGATAGCGGCGAGATCCTCCATGAGGTCAACGCCGACACCAGGAATTATCCCGCCTCACTAACCAAAATGATGACCCTGTACATGACGTTCGAGGCGCTCGATAACGGCAGCCTTAAACTCTCGGAAAAAATGGTCGTCTCGCGGCGGGCCAGTGGCCAGGCCCCCTCCAAGCTTGGCCTGAAAAGGGGGGGTACTATTCTGGTCAAGGACGCCATCCTCGCTCTGGTCACCAAATCGGCAAATGATGTGGCAACAGTGCTTGCAGAAAGACTTGGCAAAACGGAAGTTAATTTTGCCCGCATGATGACCAAAAAAGGGCACGAATTGGGTATGAAACGGACGACGTTTCGCAATGCGTCGGGCCTGCCCAACCGCCGCCAGCTCAGCACCGCCCGTGAATTGGCCGTTCTCGCTCAAGCGCTGATCAAGAATCATGGCAAATATTATGCTTATTTTTCGACCGCCGATTTCAGCTACAAAAAACGCACCTACAAAAACCACAATAAACTTCTTAAAACCTATAAAGGTGCCGATGGTATCAAGACCGGCTATATCCGGGCGTCTGGTTTTAACCTTGCTGCATCGGCGGTGCGCAACGGGCGGCGAATTATCGGCGTTCTCATGGGCGGGCGGTCGGCTAAATCCCGCAACATCCAGATGGCAAAACTTCTCGACAAAGGGTT
>JABJES010000217.1 GCA_018663165.1 Rhodospirillaceae bacterium | reverse complement strand
GCTGTCGAGCCAGGGCAAGAAGAAGAGAACGATGATCGAACCAAACATCAGAAGAACGCCAGCCAGCTTGTCGGGCACCGCACGCAGGATCGCGTAGAAGGGCAGAAAATACCATTCCGGTACGATATGGGGCGGCGTCACAACCGGGTTGGCGGGAATGTAATTGTCAGGCTCGCCAAAGAAATTCGGGGCGAAAAAGACAAAGCCGAGATAGACCAGAAAGAAGACGCCTAATCCCGCATTATCTTTCACCGTGTAATAGGGGTGAAAGGGAATGGTGTCTTTCTTGCTCTTGATATCGACGCCCAGAGGATTGTTGGACTTAACCGTGTGCAACGCCACCAGATGGAGGAAGACGAGGGCAAAAATCACGAAAGGCATCAGATAATGAAGGGCAAAAAAGCGGTTGAGTGTCGGGTTGGCCACCGAGAAACCACCCCACAGCCAGGTCACAATGCTCTCGCCGACCACCGGAATGGCGGAGAACAAATTGGTGATCACCGTCGCTCCCCAGAAACTCATTTGGCCCCAGGGCAGGACATAGCCCATGAAGGCGGTTGCCATCATGGCAAGCAGGATAAGAAGACCCAGCCACCAGAGGATTTCCCGAGGCGGCTTGTACGACCCGTAATAAAGCCCCCGGAAGATATGAATATAAACCACCAGGAAGAACATTGAGCCGCCGTTCATATGCAGATAGCGCAACAGCCAGCCATAATTGACGTCGCGCATAATCCGCTCGACAGAATCAAAGGCCATATCCACATGGGCAGTGTATTGCATCGCCAGCATGATGCCGGTGATAATCATAACCACCAGAATGATTCCGGCGATGGAACCAAAATTCCACCAGTAATTCAGATTGCGTGGAGTCGGATAATCAGCCAGGTCATGCTTGATAAAGCTGAAAACCGGCAGCCGGGAATCGACCCACTCGACGATTTTATTGCTTAATTCCTTGTTCGACATGCTTTCCCCCTAGCCGATGCGAATGGTCTGGTCGTCGAGAAACTCATAGGCAGGCACCTCAAGATTAGTTGGCGCCGGGCCTTTGCGGATGCGAGCAGAAGTGTCGAACTGCGAGCCATGGCAAGGACAGAACCAGCCCCCGAATTCACCGCGCGGATCGCCTGGGTTCTGACCCAAAGGCACACAGCCGAGATGGGTGCAGACACCGACGACGATCAGCCATTGCGGCTTTTCCACACGTTCGGCATCGGACTGGGGATCGGGCAAACCGGCAACATCCACATCCCGGGCTTCTTCTATTTCCTTAGCGGTGCGATAGCGCACGAAGACCGGCTTGCCGCGCCATATAACGGTAATCGACTGTCCCTCTTCGATCGGCGAGAGATCGACCTCAACCGTCGAAAGAGCAAGAACATCAGCCGCCGGGTTCATGCTATCGACAAAGGGCCAGACGGCAAGCGCCGCCCCGGCAACAGCGACCGTACTGGTGGCAAGAATTAGAAAGTCGCGCCGGGTTTCATCTTCCGCGGCTGCGTCTTTTCCCGGTATCGTGTTTTTCCCGGGGGATTGTGCCTGAGCAGTCATGCCGGCTCCTTGAAGATAATGCCAAATATCTATTTATGTCGGGCCGCCCTATCTGGAGCGACAGCGATTGTATAATCTAAAGAGTTTCCAGAAACCAGTCCAGAAGCGTGGAAAATAAAATTACAATGCCCATCCGTATGGCCCTTTTCGAGCCCGACATTCCCCAGAACACTGCCGCCATATTGCGACTCGGGGCGTGCCTCGCCGTCGCCGTCGATATCATTGAGCCCTGCGGCTTTGTTTTCGGCGACAGGAATTTCCGCCGCACCGGCATGGATTACCTCAATGACGTCGATTTGACCCGCCATGCCTCATGGGGGGCATTTTGCGCCGCGCGAGAGGTTCTTCCAGCCCCCAACCGGCTGATTCTGCTGACCACCTCAGGCGAAATGCCCTATTGCGACTTTTCCTTTGATCAAAATGACACCCTTCTTCTCGGGCGGGAAAGCGCCGGCGTCCCCGATGATGTGCGCAAAGCCGCCGATGCCCGGCTGTGCATACCCATGAAGGCGGGGATGCGGTCGATTAATGTTGCACTCACTGCTGCCTTGGTCTTGGGTGAGGCCCTTCGCCAGACCGGCGGCTTTGAAAAGTAGATTAAAGAGTAAGAAAATGAGTGCTGATAAAGCCAATAAATCAGGCCTTACCGACCAACAGCAACAGGCCAAGGCATGGTTTGAGCATCTGCGCGACGATATCTGCACCGCCTTTGAGTCTCTGGAAACCCAGGATGGTGCTGGCGGGGGCGCTGGCACGAGCGATCTTGAGCCGGGTCGATTCGTTCAAACCCCCTGGGAACGTCCAGCCGAAACACCCACGGATACCTCGACAAAGGGCGGCGGGGTAATGTCGGTGATGAAGGGCCGGGTTTTCGAAAAAGTCGGGGTCAATGTCTCAACGGTTTTTGGTGAATTTTCCGAAGAATTCCGCAAAAACATTCCAGGGGCGCAAGACGACCCTCGTTTCTGGGCCAGCGGCATCTCACTGGTCGCCCATTTGCACTCACCTCATGTACCGGCAGTGCATATGAACACCCGCCATATCGTCACCACCAAATCCTGGTTCGGCGGCGGTGCCGACATCACCCCGATGTTCCCCGATGCGGCAGAGGCAAAAACCGACGCAGCCGATTTTCACGCGACCCTCAAAGCCGCCTGCGATGCCCACGAGGTCGCCGATTTTGATAAATACAAAGCCTGGTGCGACGACTATTTCTTCCTCCCCCACCGCAACGAAGCGCGGGGGCTGGGCGGAATTTTCTTCGATTATATCGATTCCGGCGACAAGGCGGCGGATTTCGCCTTTACCCAGGATGTCGGCCGCGCCTTTCTCGACATTTACCCCAAACTGGTCGCCCGGCGCATGAACGAGCCCTGGACAGATGCCGAGCGCGAACAACAATTGATCCGCCGGGGGCGCTATGTGGAGTTCAACCTGCTCTACGACCGGGGGACGAAATTCGGCCTGATGACCGGTGGCAACACAGAGGCCATTCTCATGTCTCTGCCGCCGGAGGTGAAATGGCCGTAAGCGACGAATAACAAGCCGTCCGTGCCTAATCCCCGGCCTGCTCAAATTCCTTGAGCTTTTCCAGGCAGGCCTCGCGACTGGCGGCAAAATCGCCGACAATCCACCAATCCTCGACTTTGGCCAACAGCTCACCGATTTTTTCTCCCGCTGGCACCCCGAGATCCAACACATCGCGACCACGCAGCGGCATCTCCACCGGCTGCCAATCGGCCGCCACCCCCAGCATCTCGCGCCACGGCGCATCATCGGCACCGGTACCGCTACCCGCACCTGCATCGGCCCAGCCGAGCAGCACCCGGTCACGAAAGCGCGCTGGACCAATCTTGTAGAGGGCCAGACGCCAGACCACCTGCGTCGCTTCAGGCGCAGCTTGCGGCTCAAACGCGAGGATTGTGGCCAGCCGGTCCCTTTCAGCATTCGACAGGTGCAGGCGCACGGCAATGTCATGGGCGCAATCTTCATGCCTGTCGCCACACCCGAAAAGAATGGCCGCCAGACGACGCAGGGGATCGTTCTCGTTGAGATCGCGCTCAATAAGAACCAATTGGCCAAGAGTTCCGAGATCACCGGCCTCGGGTAAGATCTGTTGCAGCACTCCGGCTTGCCCCATCATCTCCAGCACCGGCACCGGATCTGGCGCCATCAAAAGCCGCCTTATCTCGCTCCACACTCGTTCAGGAGAAAGCCCCGGCAGGGTATCGGCATGGGCACGGCAGG
>JABJES010000242.1 GCA_018663165.1 Rhodospirillaceae bacterium | reverse complement strand
CGCCGCGACAATCGCCGCCGAGCCGCCGGACGAACCGCCGGGCACCAAGGGCTTGTCGTCACCATTCCGTTTCCACGGATTTTCAACAGTACCGTAGTAACTGGTGATATTGGCCGAACCCATGGCGAATTCATCGAGATTGGTCTTGCCCAGCATCACCGCCCCTTCGCGGAGCAGATTGGCCGACACCGTCGATGAGTAGGGCGGCGTAAACCCGTCGAGGATATGAGAGGCGGCAGTGGTCAGGGTGCCCTCTGTACAGAACAGATCCTTGATCGCAATCGGCAGGCCTTCCATCAAACCGGCCTCACCGGATTTGCGGCGCTCGTCTGAGGCTTGCGCCGCTTTCAGCGCCAGTTCCGGCGTTTCGGTAATATAGGCGTTAAGGGGCCGCAGGCTCTCGCTCAGATCAAGATGGGCCTGAGTCAGCTCAAGAGAAGAAAAATTGCCCTGTGCAAGCCCGTCACGGGCCTCGGCCAAAGTCAGTTGAGTAAGTTTTGCCATGGTCTATTCCACCACCTTGGGCACGGTGAAAAAGCCATGGATCTGGTCGGTGGCGTTGGCCAGAATCTTGTCACGGCAATTGCCGTCGGTAACCGCGTCGGCGCGGCGAGGCAAATCCACTTCAACAACACTGGCAAGCGGTTCCACGCCTTGGGTATCGACCTCTTCAAGACGCTCTACCCAGCCGATGATCTGATCGAGTTCACCGGCAAGAGCGGCGAGATCGGATGCGGGTACATTAATCCGGGCAAGGTTGGCGATCCGGGCAACGGTGTCTTTATCGATGGACATATTAAGACATAAGCTCCTGCAAAGCGGAATTTCCGGGGCATTTTCCGCCTAAAGCGGGTATGCTCACGCAGCGCGGCATAAACGCCCGCCTGATGCGAAAACCGCAGGGAAACTAACACCGGGAATGGCCGTCTGCAACCCCACCGAACTGACCGCCCAGATGGAACTCCGGGGGCGAATTCTCGGCCTTGATGTCGGCGAAAAGACCATCGGGCTAGCGATCTCGGATGCCAGTTATTCCATTGCCACGCCCGTGGAGACCTTGCGGCGCAAGAAATTCACGGCTGACGCCGAGGCCCTGATAGCGATTATCCAGGAACGGAACGTCGGCGCTCTGGTCGTCGGCCTGCCCATCAACATGGATGGTAGCGAGGGGCCGCGCTGCCAGTCGATGCGTCAATTCGCCGAAAATCTGCTCGGGAAGATCGATTTGCCCCTCGCCTTCTGGGATGAGCGCCTGTCCACCGCCGCCGTCACAAGAACCTTGATCGAGGCCGATATGTCACGAAAAAGACGTAGCCAGGTGGTCGATAAAATGGCCGCCGCCTATATCCTCCAGGGATTCCTCGACCATCTCCACCATCAGACGGCAACCCCATGACCCATATCATTCAGGCCCTGGCCCCGGTCTTTGCCCTGATCCTGCTCGGCCATCTGATGCACCGGGGGCGGTTTCCTTCCGTCGCCTTCTGGGAAGCCGCCGACCGGCTGACCTTTTACGTCCTCTTTCCGGCATTGATCATCCATACCCTGGGCCGCGCCGATCTCAGCGACATGGCGGTCGGCGGCATGGCTGCCGCCCTTGCCCTGCCGGTTCTTGCCAATGCCGGTTTTCTGAGCCTGCTGCGGCCGCGCCTGGGGCTGGACGGCCCGGCCTATACCTCGGTCTTTCAGGGTGCTATCCGGCCCAACACCTTCGTCGGCCTGGCCTCGGCCGAGGCACTTTTTGGCCACGCCGGACTGACTCTGGCCGCCGTCGCCGTGGTCGCCCTGATCCCCCTTGTCAATGTGCTCTCGGCGCTCTCGCTTGCCCGTCATGCGCGGGACAAGACGAGCCGATTGATGCAAATCCGCCTGATCGCGCTCAATCCCCTGATCCTGGCTTGCCTAATCGGCATCGGGCTTAATGTCTCCGGTATTGGCCTGCCGTCGATCAGCGCCCCGATTTTCGCCATTCTCGGCCAGGCGGCGCTGACCCTGGGCCTCCTCTCGGTAGGTGCCGGGCTTGATCTTGCCGCGGCCCGGCGATCCGGCCCGCCTTTGTGGCTGTCGAGCGGATTGAAACTGATCGCTCTTCCGGCCATGACCTTCGGATTGCTGTTCCTTTTCGATATTGAGGGAATTACCGCCACCATCGCCCTGCTGTTCGCCGCCCTGCCAACCTCGGCCACAGCCTACGTGATGGCGCGCCAATTGGGCGGTGATCACACTCTGATGGCGAGCATCATCACCACCGAAGTGGTGCTGGCCATCATCACCCTCCCTGTGGTGCTGTATTTCGTCAGATGATAAATCTTTTCCCGTGCTCGCCCCTGTGCTTGCCCCTTGTCCGGGGCTCGGATATAACCGGTCATCCCGACGGGGCCATCGGCCTTCGCGGGAAATAGCCACATAAATCATCAAACGGCTGACCTTTTGCGCCCATGACCGGCCCCACTCCCACCAAGCCCGCACCGCTTTCCGGTATCCGCGTCTTCGACATGACGCGGGTTCTCGCCGGGCCGACCTGTACCCAGATTCTCGGTGATCTGGGGGCCGAGATCATCAAAATCGAGCGCCCTGGCCGAGGCGATGACAGTCGCGGCCTCGGCCCGCCGTACCTCAAAGATACAGAGGGTAAGGACAGCCGCGAGAGCGCCTATTTTCTCGCCGCCAACCGCAACAAGCGATCCTTGACCCTCAACCTCACCTCTCCGGAAGGACAAAGCATCGCCCGGCGTCTGATCGCTGACAGCGACGTGGTGGTGGAGAATTTTCGCGCCGGAACCCTGGCGCGCTATGGGCTCGGTGCCGAGGATATGTGCAAGGCCAATCCCCGCCTCATCTATTGCTCGGTAACCGGCTTTGGCCAGACCGGGCCTTATGCCAGCCGCGGCGGCTATGACTATCTGGTCCAGGCCATGGGCGGCATTATGAGCGTCACCGGCGAACCCGACGGCCCGCCGACCAAGGTCGGGGTTGGCGTTTCGGACATTATTACCGGCATGTACGCAGCCATCTCCATCCAGGCCGCCCTGCGCCACCGGGACGCCACCAATGAGGGCCAGCATATCGACATGGCTCTGCTCGACGCCCAAGTCTCGTGGCTGAGCTATGTTGGTGAAAATTATCTGGTCTCAAACGAGGTCCCGGAACGGCTCGGCAGCCATCATCCCAATATCGTTCCCTATCAGGTCTTCGAAGCGCAAGACGGACTGATGGTTCTGGCGGTCGGTAACGACGCCCAATTCAAGCGCTTTTGCACATTCGCCGGCATTGCCGAAATTGCCGAAGACGAGCGATTCACCACCAATGGCGGACGGGTCACCAACCGCGAGACAATCACCTCGATCCTCGCCGACATTATCAAGACCAAACCCATCAACCACTGGGTCGATGGGTTAATCGGCGTCAATGTGCCGTGCAGTCCCATTAACACCATTGATCAGGTCTTCGCCAATCCCCAGGTCGAAGCCAGAGAGATGAAAATCGAAATGGAGCACCCCCTGGCATCGAACGGCAAGGTTGATTTGATTGGTAGCCCGATAAAACTGTCGGCCTCACCGGTTTCCTATCGCCATCCACCACCGATGCTGGGCCAGCACACGGATGAAATACTGACAAAATTACTGGGGTTGAGCGAAGAGCAGTTAAAGAAGCTACACGACGACGGACTGATCTCTTAAATCAGATCGCCGCTTGCAGGGTAATATCGAAGGAAATTTTTCCCTGATCGGTTTTCATCACTGATTTGGTGGCTTGTCTGGAGATCATAATTTTTTTCCAAGAACAAAATCCGATGAACGCCGCAACAAGCAGGTCCTCATTCAAGGGCAGGCTGATTTGCTGTCCTTCAGCGGTTTGGATCGAGACAGAGACCTCAAGG
>JABJES010000214.1 GCA_018663165.1 Rhodospirillaceae bacterium | reverse complement strand
GCCACGGTTTCCAGGGATGGGGTGGCCGAAACCAGCACAACGGCCGTGTCTTCCTCCCGCCCTCGGACAACAGCCATGTCGCGGGCGTGATAAATAACGCCTTCCTCCTGCTTGTAGCCAGATTCATGCTCTTCATCGACGATGATGAGGCCAAGGGCGGGAAAGGGCAGAAAGAGAGCAGAGCGCGCCCCAACCACAACCTTGATCTGATTTTCCGCCACCCCGCGCCAGGTGGCGCGGCGGGTGCCTGCCGACAGGTCTGAATGCCATTGGGCGGGAGGGGCTGAAAACCGGGCCTCATAGCGTTCCAGCCATTGGGCAGTCAGCGCGATCTCGGGTACCAGGACCAAAACCTGACGGCCTTTTTTAAGGGCTGCGGCGACGGCCTCGAAGTAAACCTCCGTCTTGCCCGATCCAGTCACGCCGTCGAGAAGGGTGACGCTGTAGCCGCCCTTACGGGTTTTTTCGGCCAGCGCCTTGGCGGCTGTTTCCTGATCCAGAGACAGAACAGGCCCCGGCTTGGATAAATCTGCGGACTTGAAAGGAAGGGGTGGCGCTGCCAGTTCTTCTTTCAAGAGTCCGGCCTTGGCAAGGTCGCGCACAATCCCGGCACCGACACCTGCGCGACGGCCCAGTTCGGCGGCTTGCAGCGCCTCGTCATTTTGTTTCAGGAAATCGAGAACCTTGCGCCGGGCGGCGGTTATTCGGATTTCAGCGACATTTTTATTTTGGGCCAATCTATAGAGGGTCAGGGGTTTTGGCGGCATCAACGCATCTGGCACGCTGAGGGTCATCTTCAATACGGCCCCAGGCGCGGTGCAGGTATAGGCCGCCACCCAGTCGATGAAGCGGCGTAAAGTTTCGCTCAGGGGAGGGGTCGGCAGAAGGGCAAGAACAGGCTTGAGGCGGGCGGCCTCAACTCCCTCGTCGTCATCGGGGTCGATCTCCCAGACGCAGCCCAAAGCTTCACGTCGGCCAAAGGGCACTTGTACGATAGCGCCAGGGGTCAGGGGTATATCGGTTGGGGCTAGGTAATCGTAGGCCCGCTCTAAGGGCAGGGTAAGTATGACACGCACTCGGAGCGGGCCGGAAACTGCCTTTTTCCGCTCAGGGCGGGATGAACTGGTATGGCGAGAGGGCATGGTTTACACTCTATTCAAGCTGGCCGGTTGGTCCAAGAAAACCCTGACCCAAGGGATTTAATATCTCATAGAGGCAGGCAACGGAAAGTCGGCATTGTTGGAGCTGCTTTATGACGGGTAGAAAGCGATCAATCTCTGAGAAAAGCGGCGCGATGCCGGGGATCGCCGATGACGCTCAGGCCGGGCTCAGCGACAAGGCGGTTGCCGACTACCTTTTCGATCATCCCGATTTTCTCATCAATCACGGCGAATTATTGCGCGTTCTCACGCCACCCTCATGGGTCAGCGGAGAAAACATCGTCGATATGCAGACCTTCATGATCGATCGTTTGCGGGCTGATAATGGTCGGCTGATTTCAACAACCCGTGGGAATCTGTCTGGTCAGGCGCGAATTCACGATGCGGTTCTCGCTATGCTTGGGGCAACAAGCTTCGAGGAACTGGTTCATATTGCCTCGACCGATCTGGCTATTCTGCTTGATCTTGATGCCGTTGTTCTTGGTGTTGAGAGCGCAGAGGCGGATGCTGCAGGAAAACATCCCGGCGGAGTCTGTGTGCTGGCACCAGGCACTGTGGAACGCCTGATCGGCAAGGGACGGGATGTTTGCTTGAAAAATTTAGATGAAGGCGATGAGGCTATTTTTGGCGCTGCCGCTGGCTTGGTGTGCTCTCAAGCCATGATCCGTCTTAATTTCAGTGATAATACCCCGCCGGGGCTGTTGGCGCTCGGCTCCAGGGACTGTGATAAATTTCAGAACGGTCAGGGGAGCGAGCTTTTACTTTTCCTTGCCCGGGTGTTGGAACATTGTGTGCGGGCATGGCTCTATCTGACGGACTAGACCTGGAATCAGTGACGTCCAAAACCGATCCGGGGCTTGCCGCCGCGATAAAAGACTGGCGGCAATTTCACGAGAATGAGCGCCGGGACTCACCTCATACCCTTTCTGCCTATCTGCGCGATCTCGGGGCTTTTCTCGGTTTTCTTAATGATCATCTCGGTAAGCGGCCTGAACTTGAAGATTTGGCCGATCTAAAGGCGGCTGATTTTCGGGCCTGGATGGCGCGTCGTGCCGGGGCGGGTTATCACAATAATTCGACAGCTCGCGCCCTTTCGGTGGTGCGCGGTTTTTTCCGCTTTCTTGACCGTCGCGGTTTTCTCCACAATCCGGCGATCGCGGTAATACGCTCGCCCAAACGCCCCCATGTTCTGCCCCGGCCCCTTCAGGAGGTTGAGGCGGCAGAGCTGATCGATGCGGCGGCAGATACGAGACTTAATCCTGATGTGCCGCCCTGGGTGGCCAATCGCGATGCGGCGCTGTTCACGCTTCTGTACGGCTGCGGGCTGCGGATCAGCGAAGCTTTGGGAATGAATGTCGCGGATCTGCCTCTTGATCATTCGGCGGACGGATTTTTGACGATTCTGGGCAAGGGACGAAAGGAACGCCGGGTGCCGGTCTTGCCGGTGGTGGTACAGGCCATTGGTGATTATCTTGAGGCTTGCCCCTTCTCGCCGGGGCCGGGCGATCCTCTTTTTCTCGGAATACGAGGGAAACGCCTGCAGGCCGGAGTGGTCCAGAAGCGAACCCGCCAATTGCGGACCCTCCTGATGCTGCCGGAAACGGCGACCCCTCATGCCCTGCGCCACAGTTTTGCCACCCATCTTCTTTCTAACGGTGGTGATTTGAGGGCGATTCAGGAACTTTTGGGCCATGCCTCTCTGTCCACCACCCAGCGCTATACAGAGGTCGATACAGAGCGCCTGCAGAGCGTTTATCGTGCCGCCCATCCCCGCGCTCGGGGATAGAAAAATCAGGGTTTCTTGGTTCTTTTCGCCCAGGCCGCTTTCAACTGGGCGAGTAACCGCGCCGCCCAAGGCTCCTTGCGCAGCAGATAGAGGGCGACGATGGCGAAAGGGGCGCTTGGGATGCCCGGTAAAAGACCGCCGATAATGGCGAGGCCGAGAAAGCCGTAGCCAAATATGCGGATCAGGATATCCATGGCTATTCCAGGCTCAAATGTGGATGGCCCGACCGTCAACGTTCAGGGCGGCTTCCTTGACCGCTTCGTTCAGTGTCGGGTGGCCGTGACAGCTCCGCGCGATATCTTCGGCTGAAGCGCCAAATTCCATTGCCAGCACTGCTTCGTGGATCAGGGTGCCGGCGTCGGGCCCGATGATATGAACCCCCAATACGCGGTCACTGGCGGCGTCGGAGAGGATTTTTACCAGCCCCTCGGTTTCGCCGGTACAGCGCGCCCGGCTGTTGGCGGTGAAAGGGAATTTGCCGGTCTTGTATTTGACCCCGTCGGCTTTAAGTTCTTCTTCGGTTTTTCCGACACTCGCCACTTCGGGCCAGGTATAGACGATGCCGGGAATAACGTCGTAATTCACATGGCCGGATTGACCGGCAAGAATTTCTGCCACTGCGACACCTTCTTCTTCAGCCTTGTGGGCCAGCATCGGCCCTTTGATGACGTCGCCAATGGCGTAAATCCCGGTTGCTGTTGTTTTGTAGCCGTCATCTGTCTTGATGCGTCCGCGGTCGTCCAGTTCGACACCCGCGCTATCCAGATCGAGTCCCTGGGTGCGGGGCCTGCGACCGATTGAGGCAAGCACCACATCGGCAGTTATCTTTTCGGCTTTGCCGCCCTTGGCCGGTTCAACCGTCAGGCTGACCCCCTTGGCACTTGCCTTGGCACCGGTCACTTTGGTTGAAAGCCGGAAGGTCATGCCCTGTTTCTCAAGGATCTTATGGAGCTGTTTGGCGATTTCGAGATCCATTGTCGGTGTAATGCGGTCGAGGAATTCTATGATGGTCACCTTTGACCCAAGACGCCGCCAGACAGAGCCCAGTTCGAGCCCGATATAGCCGCCACCGATGACGACCAGATGCTTGGGCACGGTTTTGAGCGATAGAGCGCCGGTCGAGGAAACGATATTCTTTTCGTCGATTTCAACACCGGGCAGGGGCATGACCTCGGACCCGGTGGCGAGAATAATGTTCTTTGCCGATATGGTTTCTGTGCCGCCGCTTGAAAGTGCCACTTCAACTTTGCCGCCGCCGACCAGCTTTCCGCTGCCCTTGATATAGGCGATCTTGTTCTTGCCGAAGAGATATTCAATGCCCTTGGTCAGGTCGCTGACTACATTATCCTTGCGGGCCAGCATTGCCTTGAGGTTGAGGGCGACCTTGCCGGTCATGATGCCGTGTTGTTTGAGTTCATGTGAGGCTTCCTCGAATTTTTCCGAGGAATTCAGCAGCGCTTTGGAGGGAATGCAGCCGACATTAAGACAGGTGCCCCCAAGAGCGCCCCGGCTCTCGATACAGGCGGTTTTCAGGCCCAGTTGGGCACAGCGGATCGCGGCGACATAACCGCCGGGGCCGCCGCCGATGATAATTGCATCGAAGGGGCCTTTGGGTGTTTCCTCTTTCTTTGCCATTCCCGGTGCCTTCCTTGTCCGGAGGTTACATATCCAGCAGGATTCGTTGTGGATCTTCGATGCATTCCTTGACCCGGATAAGGAAGGTCACGGCCTCGCGTCCGTCAATAATGCGGTGGTCATAGCTTAAGGCGAGATACATCATGGGCCGGATTTCAACCTTGTCACCGATGGCGACAGGGCGCGGCATCGTCCGATGCATGCCGAGAATGCCGGATTGCGGGGGGTTGAGGATCGGGGTCGACATCATCGAACCGTAAATGCCGCCGTTCGAGATGGTAAAGGTGCCGCCCGAGAGGTCCTCCATGGTCAAATTGCCGTCCCGCGCCTTGGCGGCGAACGCGCCGATTGCCTTTTCGATTCCGGCAAAGCCGAGTTGGTCGGCGTTGCGCAACACGGGCACCACCAGGCCCTTGGGTGAACCGACGGCGATGCTGAGGTTGTAGTAATTCTTATAGACAAGTTCATCGCCGTCGATCTCAGCGTTGACAGCGGGAATTTCCTTCAGGGCGGTGATACAGGCCTTGGCGAAGAAAGACATAAAGCCGAGTTTGACCCCGTGCTTCTTTTCAAACGCATCCTTGTGGCGATTGCGCGCCTCGATCACGTTGGTCATGTCCACCTCGTTGAAGGTGGTGAGCATGGCGGCGGTATTCTGGGCCTCCTTGAGCCGTTCGGCGACCCGTTTACGCAGGCGCGTCATCTTCACCCGTTCTTCCTGGTCGCCACTGTGGGCGGGCTTTCCAGGCGGTGGCGCAGCGGGGGTTGCGACAGGCGACATGGCCTGGGGCGGAGCAGAGGGTGCCGGTGCATTCTCCAGGTAAGCCAGTACATCCCCTTTGGTTAATCGGCCGTCCCTGCCGCTGGCGGGGATCTGATCTGGGTCAAGGCCGCGCTCGATGACCAGTTTGCGCACCGAGGGCGAAAGAGGGGCCGCATTGGCGGCTTTTCCTGTTGCTGTTTGGGTCGCTGTTTGGATTGGAGCTGGAGGGGCGGCTGGCATAATAGGTGCTGCTTTGGTTTCTTCGTTGGTCGGGGCTGGACCGCCGCCGCTGGAGACGGCATCGCTGTCGATGATCCCGAGGATGCCGCCGACCAGGACTTCCGAGCCTGCTTCGGCCCGGATTTCACTCAACACACCGGCGGCGGGGGCATAAACCTCCAGGGAAACCTTGTCTGTATCCAGGGACAGGATTGTTTCGTCTACCTCAACGGTATCGCCGACGGCTTTCATCCATTCTGAAACAGTCGCTTCTGTGACCGATTCACCCAATGTGGGGACCTTGATCTCTGTAGCCATAATGTTTCCGTCTCCCCCTTATCTTTCCTGTTACAGCGTCAAGGCTTCGTTCACCAGTTTTTCTTGCTCAAAAAGATGGCGCTTGGCCAGGCCGGTGGCTGGTGAGGCGGCTGCAGGCCGCCCGACATAAACCGGGCGAAGGGCTTTACCGTCAATGCGAGCCAGAACGTCTTCTTCCAGACATGGCGCGACGAACGACCAGCCGCCCATATTTTTTGCTTCTTCCTGGCACCAGACAACTTCTGCATCTTTAAAGCGCGACAATTCTTTAACCAAGGCCTTGGCCGGAAAAGGATATAGCTGTTCCAGGCGCAAGATATAGACATCCTTGAGTTTGCGTTTTTCTCGCTCTTCGAGCAGATCATAATAAACCTTACCGCTGCACAGAACGACACGCTTGATTTTTTTGTCTGGATAAAGATCCGTTCCGTCGTCCCAGAGAACCCGATGGAAGGTCGAGTCGGCCCCCATTTCCTTTAAGGTTGAAGCGCATAGTTTGTGCCGAAGTAGTGATTTCGGGGTGAAGATAACCAGCGGTTTCCTGAAGGGGCGGCGCACCTGGCGGCGAAGAATATGAAAGTAACTGGCGGGCGTCGTGCAGTTGGCAACCTGGATATTATCTTCGGCGCAAAGCTGGAGATAGCGTTCAATACGGCCTGAGGAATGTTCCGGCCCCTGTCCTTC
>JABJES010000191.1 GCA_018663165.1 Rhodospirillaceae bacterium | reverse complement strand
GGCAAAAGCTGAAGGCAAGAAGGTCGTTTTGGCCCATGGTGTATTTGACTTGCTGCATATGGGCCATGCTCGCCATCTCGAGGCGGCTGGAAAATTCGGCGACGTGCTGATTGCGACGGTAACGGCGGATGCCTATGTTCACAAGGGGCCGGGGCAGCCGGTCTTTCCTGAAATCCTTCGTGCCGAGATGCTGGCTGGAATAAAAAGCGTCGATTGGACGGGCGTAAATTATGACGATTCCGCCGAAGACCTCCTCCGTCTGGTGCAGCCCGATGTGTATGTAAAAGGCGGGGATTACGTAAACCCAGAAGACGACGTAACCGGAAAGATTGCTGTCGAGAGAGAAATTGTCGAGGCCTATGGCGGTCGCATCGAATTCACAAACGAAATTACCTTTAGCTCCACGGCCATCATTAACGCCCATATGGCGTTGCACAATCCTGAAACGAAGTCATTTATCGATGATATGCGCAGGGAGAAGAACTGCACGGAAAACATACTGGGCCTTATCGATCGCGTGGCGGACAGTCGAGTGCTTCTTTTGGGCGAGACGATTATTGACGAATATCTGTATGTCTCTTCCATAGGCAAGCCGGCGAAGGAAAATATTATCTCGACGCTTTATGAAAGCCGGGAGCTTTTTGCGGGCGGCGTCATCGCGGCGGCAAATCATGTGGCCGGGTTCTGCAAGGAGGTTGAGGTTGTAACCTTTCTGGGCGGTGACGGGGAATATGAAGACCTTGTCCGCTCAAGTCTGCTTGATAATGTCAAGCTGACCACCTTCAACATTGAAGGTCGGCCGACAATAAAAAAGAGCCGCTATGTCGCTGCGGGAGAAATGACGAAACTCTTCGAGGTTAACTTTCTTGATGATAGGCCGATCCCCGAACAGTTGAGCGCAAAAATCGGCAGCTATGTCGAGGAAATTTCGGGCCAGAGCGATCTGACGATTATATGTGATTTTGGGCATGGTCTGATGGTTCAGCCTCTGATCGATGCGGCGGAGCGTTCTGCAAAATTCCTTGCCGTAAACGCTCAGTCAAACAGTGCAAATCGAGGCTATAATTCGGTTTGTAAATACGGTCGGGCTGATTACGTCTGCATTGACGAGCCGGAGGCAAGGCTGGCTGTTTTGAACAAGCGCGGCGATTTGCATCAGATTCTCAACGACCAGCTGCCCAAGGTTATCGATTGCGAAAAAATAATCGTAACCCATGGCAAACAGGGTTGTCTTATGTGGGATCAAAGCAACGGCGTTCAGCATGTTCCTGCCTTTACAAGGAATCCCATCGATACAATCGGCGCTGGTGATGCCTTTCTCGCAATCACATCCCCCCTCGTTGCTGCGGGGGGGTCGATGAGGGATGTCGGCTTTGTTGGAAACATTGCCGGCGGTATTAAGGTCGGCGTGGTTGGGCATCGCCAGTCAGTCGGAAAAACCGCCGTGCTAAAATCCATTATCAGTCTGCTTAAATAGACCTGAGGAAAAGAAATGAAGCCACTCCTGAATGCTTATTTTGAAAAAGCGGCAGGTCTCCCCCTGGCAACCGAGGTGACGTCCAGAGAAGGGACGGCTCTTCCCTTGGGGGATGCCTTTGCATCGACGCTCGAAAATATCAAGGCAATTCACGAATCCGGAAACGTGTTGCGTTTTATCGGGAATGGCGGCAGCGCGAGTATCGCGAGTCATATGGCGGTGGATTTTTCCAAGCGCGGCGGCATACGGGCGAACGCCCTTAATGATCCGTCGATGCTGACCTGCCTTGGAAACGACCTGGGCTATGAGGAAGTTTTTTCTCATCAACTTGGCCTACATATCCGGGAGGGGGATCTACTGGTAGCGATCAGCAGTTCCGGCGCATCTGACAATATTCTGCGCGGCGTGAATATCGCCAGAGATAAAGGGGCGCTAACCGTTACCTTGAGCGGATTTAACCCTGAAAATCCTTTGCGCGGCCTGGGAGATGTCAATTACTACGTCAATTCATCGGAATACGGATTTGTTGAATTGACCCACATGGCGCTGCTGAGCGCCATGATCGATCTCCTTCTCGGCTGGCATCCTGATCGACCGCTTAATCGCTAGGTCGACGCCCCATCTTAAGGCGCCGTTTAGGCTGCGCCTTCCTGGAAAGTGTTTTTGGTGTCTCGGCCGGGCGTGGGAACGAGAGCCTTCATGATGCGTATCGGAATAGACTTTGACAATACGCTGGTCGATTCCCGGCATCTTTTCATTGATGCTGTGCGCCGCAAGGGGTGGGGTGACGTGCCGCTCAATGACGGGAAAAAAGCCCTGCGTGACGCCATCAGGTTGATGCCGGACGGGGAAAGTCATTGGAGAAAAATTCAGGCCGAAGTTTATGGCGCCCGAATGTCCGAAGCCGTGATGCTGGAGGGGGCGGGAAATTTTCTCGCCACCTGCCGTGAGAATGAAACGGAAATCTGTATTGTTAGTCACAAGACCAAATATGCCGCCGCAGAGCCGGGCGGAGTCGATTTGCACGCCGTATCCTTCGACTGGATGAAATCGAATGGTTTTTTTGACGATCATGGGTTTGCAATCAACGAAGATTGCGTTTTCTTCGAGCCAACACGCGCCGACAAGATTGCACGGATAGCGGCGATAAACTGTCGGTGGTTTATAGATGATCTTGTGGAGGTTCTGGCGGATCCTGAATTTCCCGACGGCGTTCGTCGTTATCTGATCGGCGGGACCGAGGCAGATGCTCTATCCGGAATTAAGGCATTC
>JABJES010000123.1 GCA_018663165.1 Rhodospirillaceae bacterium | reverse complement strand
TTACTGTTTCCGCCGGAGATTCCCCAGTCGGGCTTTCTTCCGCCGCCGCCCTTGCCGTCACCCCTGCTGCCGCCAATCTCCTGCTTTTCCTTGCATTCATCTGCAGCAATCGTAACCGCCTGTCAAACAGGTGCATCCGTCCATGATACCCAAGAAAGACTTTCTGAAAATGATGGGCCTCGCGTTCACGCAAGCGCCAGGCGGAATAGGCGCTGTATCGGGAAAACTGTCCACTTTCGCGCTGAACAAAGTGGATCAGCTCATGGACCAGCACCGACTGGGCGCACAAATTACTGTCGGGGCGCAAATTATTATCGAGATAGATGATGCGGGCGGGATCGTAAAAACCGAGAACGGGACAAGGGCCTTCGCAGGCCATGGCTTCAAGCTGCTGATGGTCGATGAAAATAATTTCCGGTACCTGATCTGGAATATCGTATCCCGTATAGAGATTGATCCAGACAAAGAGACCGGCAACCAGTTGTGTCATAAGAGCGTCCATTTCGCCCTCCATGCCCCCGCTTGGGGGCTTTTGCGTTATGTCCTCAACTCTTTCCGTTCCTCACAAACTGCTTAATCACAAACCGCCCCGTCCTTTAAATAACTTATAGCAGACAGGGGTTAAATTTTTGTAAGGCGATAGATTATTCTATTCCTCACGCCTGTCGCCCTTTATCAGGCCAGAATAAACACAATATATATGGTATAACCGCGAATGATCAACTAATTGTTGTGTTGACCATAACGTGCTCTTGTCTTGGCCTGTCAGGACAGAACTGAAAATACCTTAGTTCTATGGTTGGTTTTTAAAGGGGCGCGCCTGATCCGACACACGGCCTTGTCCGGCCCGCCTTGGCCGATCCCGGCCAATGCAGCTTGGGCAAGACGCTAAATCACCCTATAGCGATTAGTAATTGTAAAAAAGAATCTCGCCCTTGCCATCAACAGCAAGATCGCCGGCATAGCGGTGCAGTCTGTCCCGGGAAGGATCGATGGTCTGATTGCCCTCGGCCAGGGACTCGATATAGGACAGGAAGAGATGAAAGAACGGCAAGGCGTGAGAGCCGCAATCATTGAAAGTGGCCGGCAGATGGGACGGCGGTTTCATTAGAAGAACGGTACCACGCCGCATGCCAAGCCCCAGATTTGGCCCCGCGTCGCCGAGAACAGCCAAAGAGCCGGCAATCATCCGCGAGGCGCAATGACTGCCCACATTGCCCTCGATCAGAATCACGCCACGGCGCATCTGGTCGCCGACACGATCCCCGGCATTGCCCTCAACGCGGACAACACCACCGTTCATACCGACGCGAATTCCGGCCTGAGGGGCACCGATAAAGTCGCCGGCATCGCCCTCGATATGGATATGTCCATCGCCCATGGCGCTGGCCACATAGGCCCCGGCATTGCCGTAAACGTGAATATTGCCCCCGGTCATGCCCTTGCCCAGATAAGCCCCGGCGTTGCCCTGGACGATCACCGAGCCGTCGCTCCACCGGGCGCCAATGCCGTCAATTTTATCGGTGCAATTATCGATGACGAGACGAGACCCGGGACGCCCGGTGACTTTGAAAATGTCGCCGAGCGAGCATTTGCGGTTACCCAGCGTTAGCTTCAACCCAGCGATTTCTTTTGCCGTCTTGCCATCCATAATTGCTGACGTCAGGGCGCTGAGATCGACCCGCTGGCGTGGCGCTTCCTTAAGACTAAGGGTAAGACCGCTCATTTCATGACATCCCGCAGATGAAAATGATAGGGGCCCAACTTGCCGCCGTAATTGCCGGCGGTAATCCGGGTCACACCCCCTGCGGGGCCAAGTTCGCAAACCGCCTCAATACCGGCCCGCATGGCGGCGGCAATATCGGCTTCCGAAAGCCCGTCAATGACAATTTCCATCACCGATTCGGTATCTGGCGAGAGTTCTGTGTGGGTCAGCCCCTTCAATGTCGGACAAAAAGCCTCATTGGTCGAGGCAGAAAGCGCCTTATATTTCGACCCGACTTTTGATCCTGAACCGACGACACCGCCGGGAAAAGGCATGATTACGTTGGGCACCTTGCTCATCGCCTTAATCGCCCGCTCCGAGGCGCGCAAGGCCATGCCACGGCTTTTCGCCAAAATGAGAAAATTACCGCCGCCGATACCAGGCACCTGATAGGCGTATTCCTCAACCAGAAACTCACCATCCATGATCGGAATGCGCCAATAGCGCTTGCCCCCCAACTGCTTGGAAAGCTGATAGCCGTCGCCGAAATAGCGCAGAGCGCCCCCCAGCTTGATCTTTTTATCGCTATAAAGCCCGGCGTAACAGGCCGTCGTCGGGGTCGTCATTACGCACTGACCGGTGCGGGTCAGCACATGCTTGGCCAGCTCTTTGCTCGACATGGCAAACAACAGCACCGACATACCAGGGCGGCTGTCGGGGGTTTCGTTCATTTTCAACTGGCGCTCAATGCCGGTCTCAACACCGCAGGCGATTACCGAGGTGGAAAAACCGATCATGCTGTTGGCCGCCGTAAACGCCCAGCGCTTGGTGTCACCAGTAATGATCAGCCGCGTCGCCCTCATAGGAAAGGCTTCAGCAAACGTATCGTCAATCTGGATGCCGTTGATAATCAAGACTCAACCCTTCGCCCCGGCTGGCGCCGGTGATTACACGTTAAAAAAATACTGATACATAAAATGTCGGGGACGAGCAAAGAATATCGCTTATTTTCAGCCGAATTTATAACAGAATTTAAGAAAGTGCGGCCAGCATATCGTTGATGCGGGTGAATTTCTCCCGCGGCTTACCCTTGGCCTCACCCTTGGCTATTTCAGCAGCGTCGATTTTCTGCCAATCCTCGTAAGACACCACGCGCACTCCCTTGCCTTCCAGCAGCGTGCGCAGACCCGCACCGCCAGGCTTTTGGCTGGCATCAAGACCGGAAAGGTCAGCAAGAAGTGATCCCACGGTCTCCACACTGTCAGGGCGGTTGGTGCCGATAATGCCGCTCGGGCCGCGCTTGATCCAGCCGGCGCAGTAAACCCCCGGCAAAACACTGCCGTCATTGGTTATCCGCCCTTCTTTATTGGGGAAAACTCCCTTCTTATCATCAAAGGGGATGTCTGGGACGGGAACGCCGCGATAGCCGATGCTGCGAAACAACAAGCCGCAGGGAAGATCGACAGTTTCGCCGGTTTCCTCGGCCCACTGGTTGAAGGCTTCGCCTTCCAGCCGGTTTTTCATCAGGGTCACGGCGGCCAAATGTTCGCCGCCTTTGAGTTCTGTCGGTCCCTCAAGAAACCGGAAATGCAAGCGGCGGCTCTTTGATCCAGCCGGACGCTGGGAAAACGCGGTCAGGGTCTCGATATTTTTAATCGCGCTACGGTTGGTCTTGTCCTCAAGCTCGGCTTGGCTGGCCGCATTCAGATCAAGAATGGCCGGGTCGATCACCGGATCACAATCGGCAAGCTCACCGAATTCCTTCAATTCCGCATGAGTGAACTTTGCCTGAGCCGGGCCGCGCCGGCCGATCATATGAATATCGCGGATCTTGCTTTGAGAAAGCGCGTCCAGCGCATGCTCGGCAATATCGGTGTTTTTAAGCTCATCCACCGTCTTCGCCAGAATCCGGCAGACATCCGCTGCCACATTGCCCTGGCCGATAATCACGGCGACCTCTTGGGAAAGATCGAACACATGATCGCGATAATCGGGATGGCCGTTATACCAATAAACGAATTCGGTGGCCGTATGACTGCCCGCCAAATCTTCACCGGGAATACCGAGTCGGCGGTCGCTTTCCGCTCCGCAAGTGAAGATGACAGCGTGATGGGTGGCTTGTATCTCAGCCAGGCTGACATCACGGCCAAATGTCACATTGCCGAGGAAAGACACATTCGGGTTATCGGAAATCTTGTCATAGGCCTTGGTCGCCGATTTGATCTTGGCGTGATCAGGCGCCACACCGGCACGAACCAGACCAAAGGGGGTGGGCAGGCGGTCGAGAATATCAACCTCGACCGTCGTATCGGCCTTCAAAAGCGCGTCGGCAGCGTAAAAGCCACTAGGACCACTACCGACGATCAGAACCTTTAAAGGGTTCCCCTCAGATCCGAGACCATCCGACATACTTAACCCCTCCCCGTTTTTTATTCTTGTGCCCTCACGCTCCGACCAGAGACCCGATGTCCGTCTCTAGAAACCCAATTCAGTCTTGCGGGCCTCGGCTGTCGGTAAGGGGTCGGTCTGTTCGTTGACGACCGGCAGATTTGCGGCTTTCTCAGCGTTGATCTCGACCCACTTCTCCATGCCGTCTGGAATGTCGGCCTCCTCGAAGATCGCCTGCACCGGACATTCGGGGACACAGGCCCCACAATCAATGCAAACCTCAGGGTCAATATAAAGCATCTCGTCGTCGCCGTGAAAGCAATCGACAGGACAAACCGTCACACAATCGGTGAACCGGCAACGTTGGCAGTTTTCTGTAACGACAGTCGTCATAACGTATCTCCCCACTAAAAAGTCATATTACCCAGCTTGTTATTGGGTAATAATTTTTCCCCTTCCGGCCCGCCATCTCTATCTTAAGAGGCCAGCATCAACACCTCGCCGCGATTCATCTCAATCGAATCACCGCTCCAGCGCTTATACCTGCCGGTTATTTGCGTCTCGTCAATTTTAAATCCTTCTTCACGCAAACGCCTCAGATAGACGCGCAGAAAAGAGGGGTTGTAGTCGCAGGCATAGGTAAATGTCGGCGGCAGTTCGGCCTCATTCATCGATACGATGCTGCCGCGACGCATTCCCGCACCGCATCTCTGGCCCAGATGGCCGAGCACGATAATCGTTCCCGCCTTCATATTAACTCCGGCAAAATCGCCGCAATTACCGCCAATGACGATAAGCCCGTTCTTCATTGTGTTGCCAGCCTCGTTGCCGACATTGCCGTGAATGAAAATCTCGCCGCCCAGAATTCCGGTCTGGCTGCCACGATAGGCGCTGCCGATGAGATGCCCGGCATTGCCCTTGACGATAATCCGGCCGCCGGTCATTTCCGGGCCAACCCAGTCGCCGGCATTCTTGGCCACCGTGATCTCGCCACCGGACATATAGGCACCCAGATGGAGCCCCGCATTGCCCCGGATCGAAATCCGCCCACGGCTCATATTGGTGCCGATATGTTTGACCTTGGAAAGATCGCCCTTCAGGATGATTTTCTCAGCGCCGTCGCCAGTGCCGTCGCCCTTAACAGCGAAAAAGTCTCCGATGGTCGCCTTTTCATTACCGTGAAAGACCTCCAGGGCGGAAATAGCCTTGTTCGAAAGCCCGGCCATAACATCGGGCGAGATGACATCGGCCTCCAGGGGCACATCAGGTTTTTGGGTCAGGGAAAGCTCTAAACTCATCAGGTGTTTTCCATCCGCTGATCGGTTACGGGGCCAAGTCTTACTTAAGCAGGCTGTGAAGGTGGATATGAAATTTGCCGAGGTTGCCACCGTAATTACCGGCGGAGATTTGCTTGATCCCGCCCCTGGCAGCAGCCTGCATGCCCAATCTGGTCGAATCCTCGACGGCCTTGAGGTCGAGCCCGTCGATAACGATCTCCAATACGCAATTTACCCCGTCGGGCAATTCAGTCTTCGGGGCAAAGCCGCGCAAAGTCGGACAATAAGCCTCGTTGGTCGAGGCTGGCAGAGCCTTGTACTGAGAGCCCACCTTGCTGCCCGAGCGCACAACGCCATCGGGGAACGGCAGGATGAC